>CAZQAM010000035.1:0-8780 GCA_964591355.1 uncultured Oscillospiraceae bacterium | reverse complement strand
GGCTACAACTGCGTGAACCTGCTTTTGCAGGGAAAGACCTGCGTGGGCGTGGCGGTGGAAAAGGACGGCCGGCAGCAGGATATCCGGGCGGAGCATACGGTGGTGGCCACCGGCCGGCGGGGCGCCGACTGGCTGGAGAAGCTCTGCGAGGAGCACGGCATCGCCCATCAGCCCGGCACGGTGGATATCGGCGTCCGGGTGGAAGTGCGCAACGAAGTGATGGAAACCGTGAACCGGGTGCTCTACGAAAGCAAGCTGGTGGGCTACCCCAAACCCTTCAAGGATAAAGTGCGGACCTTCTGCCAGAATCCCGGCGGCTTTGTGAGCCAGGAAAACTACGATAACAACCTGGCGGTGGTCAACGGTCACAGCTACAAAGAACTGAAAACCGAAAACACCAATCTGGCCATCCTGTGCAGCCACAATTTCACCGAGCCCTTCAACCAGCCCATCGCTTACGCCCAGAAGGTGGGGGAGCTGACCAATATGCTGGGCAGCGGCCGCATCCTGGTGCAGCGCTTCGGGGATATCCTGGACGGAAAGCGCACCTGGCAGAAGGAGCTGACCCGGGCCAACGTGCGTCCCACCCTGCCCGACGCCGTGGCGGGGGATATCACCGCCGCCATGCCCTTCCGGGCCATGACCAACATCATTCATTTCATGCAGGCAATGGACGAAGTGGTGCCCGGGTTCGCCGGGGCGGAAACGCTGCTGTACAGCCCGGAATTGAAATTCTATTCCAACCGGATCAAAATGGATAAAACTCTGCGCACCAACATTGCCGGCCTTCACTGCCTGGGCGATTCCAGCGGCTGGACGAGAGGGCTGATGATGGCCTCCGTCATGGGCGTCATCATGGGCCAGGAACTGGCCCGGGAAGCCTGACGGCTGCCAATCATTTCCGGTTGATTCCCCCGCGGAAGGGATTTACACTGAAGACAGTTGCGAACCATTTTTGATACAGAGGTGCAGTGTATGAACAAACGGCTGATGATCCTGCTGCTTGCGCTGGCGATGCTTTTTGCTTTATCCTCTCTGGCGCAGGCGCAGGAAACCCTGAAAATGGGCGACACAGGCGACGCTGTGATGGAACTGAATACCCGCCTGAGGCAATTGAATTATTCCGATCAGCCGGGCAGGAATTCCTATTCCGATGCCACCGTCGCGGCGGTGAAAGCAGTTCAGAGGGCCTATGGCCTGCCGGAAACCGGCGAAGCGGATGAAAAGACGCTTTCGGTGATTTACGGCGAATGCTACCGCCCCCTGACCGCCAACGCCAGGGGCGAGGAAGTGAAGCTGCTGCAGGAAAAGCTGAAGGAGCTGGGCTATTATTCCGGCAACGTCACCGGCAATTACCAGGAAGGCACCGTATCCGCTGTCCGGGATTTTCAGAAGGCCTGCAGCCTCGAAGCCACCGGGAATGCCGATGTGAAGACCCAGGAGAAGCTTTTCTCCCTGTCCGTGCGGCCAACGCCCACGCCTTCGCCCATCCCATCGCCCACGCCTCAACGCACTGCCACCCCCACGCCCGGCCCCTACCAGGCGTTCAACAGGACATTGAAGCAGGGCTCTGTGGGCAAGGACGTGCAGAAAGTGCAGCAGCGCCTGATGGATCTGGGCTTTTTCACCTTCTATAAAACTACGGAAAACTTCAAAGAACGCACCGTGGAGGCGGTGAAGGAATTCCAGAAAAAGAACGGGCTGAAAGCCACCGGCACTGTGGACGCTTCCACCTGGGACGCGCTGTTCAACGACGCGGATGTGCGCGGCGTAGGGGACGAGGCCCGGGTTGCCGCTCCTCCCGCCTACTTCTTTGAGGTGGACGTCAACAACCAGGTGGTAAAAGTATGGAAATACAGCGAGGAAACGGGGAAATACACCGACCTGGACCAGCTGTTCATCTGCACCACCGGCACCAAAAAGAATCCCTCGCCCCTGGGCACTTTCACCCTGAACGGCCGCCGCTCCCGGTACTGCACCTTCCCTACCTGGGGCGGAAACGACGCCCGCTGGTGGGTGCAAATCACCTCGGAAATCGCTTTCCACAGCGTGATCTATGTGGACGCCAGCAAGCCCGAAACCCTGGTGGTCAGCTCCCTGAACAATCTGGGCAAACGGGGCTCCCACGGCTGCATCCGGCTGACGCTGGAGGACGCCAAATGGATGTACGACCATGCCCGGGCGGATATGCAGGTGTGGATCCACGAGGATGCCGCCGCCGATCCGGAATTGAAATATTTCGTTCAGTCCCGGAAAAACAAGCCGGAAATCAACCTGAAAAACGTGCTGGCAGCCTATCCCGCCTATGACGGGAAAACAGCGCCTGCTTCCGCCGCGCGGAAACTGCAGAAGGGCGATTCCGGCGCGGACGTCTACTGGCTGCAGATGAAGCTGAAGGAAATGGGTCTCTACAGCGGCACGGTCACCGGCCAGTACCAGGACGGCACCGCCCAGGCTGTGAAGGCTTACCAGAAATCGCAGAAGCTGAGCCAGACCGGCAAGGCCGACGTCAAAACCCTGAATACCCTCTACGGCCAGGTCAATAAGACCGCTCCGACCCCGAAGCCCACGGCGAAGCCCAAGAAAGGCAAATGACCGGAAACCGATAGAATCACGCATGCCTGTTTCATACGGGCATGCGTTTTTCCTGCGCATATTTCTTCCGGAATGCGGCAAAATGATAGGGAAAAAGCGCAGGGAGGAATGTGGATGAATCCGTTTCAATTGGCTCCGGAAAAAATCAACGACAGCTTTATGAACTGGCAGCAGCTATACCCCGACGCGTACGATAAAAGGGAGGTGGATCCCTACACCCGGGTGCGCGTCATCCTCATGAACGGCACGGAATATGAGGCCGTGAAGCATTCCCACGCCTTCCACCGCCATGAAATGAACAACGACCTGAGAAGGGAACTGGCTGTGACCCGGCGGCAGGAGCAGCAGCAGCAAAAGAAGATCGCCTGCCTGAAGCCCATCGACGAAACCGTGCTGGAGCATACCATCGGCTATGAGCAGCTGGCGGTGGATCTGACCGCCATGCTGGCCCAGCGGGTCACCTGCCCCAACGTGAAATCCGCCCTGGATTTTGCTCTGCTGGAGGATTTTGACCATCTGTACCGCTATGCGGACCTGATGGAAATGGAGCACGGCCAGTACGCCGAAAAGCTGGTGGGGGACTACACCGAAATCATGCCGGGGCGCCCCACCATTTCCGAGCACCGCTATCCTTTTGACGCCCTGTGCGTGCCCGGAAAAAACGACGCGAAGCTCTTTGACAAGCTGGCGGTGAACATCATTACCGCCGCTGAGCAGCAGACCATGAATTACTACATGAACGTCTGCGCCTTCTACACCTCCGATCTGGGCCGCAGGCTGTATCAGGAGATCGGCATGATCGAGGAGCAGCATGTGACCCAGTACGGCAGCCTTCTGGATCCCAACATGACCTGGCTGGAAGGACATCTGATGCACGAATACGTGGAAGCGTATCTGTACTATTCCTGCATGCAGGATGAAACAGACGCCCATATCCGAAGCCTGTGGGAGCGCTTTTTCCTCATGGAAGTGGCCCATCTGCACAAGGCGGCGGAGCTGCTCAAAACGTATGAAAAGAAAGAATGGCAGCAGGTGATCCCGGAGGGCGAATTCCCTGCGCCCCTGCGCTTCACGCCCAATATCGCCTATGTCCGGGACGCCCTGAACATGGCCGATTTCACCGCGGAAAAGGAAATCTTCAAGCCGGTGAACATGCTGCCCAAGGATTATGATTTCTTCCGCTACCAGCAAACTGTCAACAGTCAGGTGGACGGGGTGCCCAGCCACCAGGTGATCCGGGAAACGATCCGGAAAAACGGCAAGGATTACCGGGCCGAGACCGCCCCCAGCCCCATTCCCGCCCTGCAGAACCGGGGCGTGGACAACACGACTCTGGGCCGGGTGTACCAGTAAAAAACGGCCGGAGGGCGGCAGGAGGCTTTGCCCTTTTCCTGCAAAGGAGCCGATTCCGGGCACGCGGGGAACCGCCCGAAAAAAGGGGTTTACAAACGGAGGGAATTCCGCTATAATACCCCTTGTTCGGGCGATGAAAAAGACGGGCCTGCACAGCTGCTTTCAAGAGAGCCGGGGAAAGGTGAGAGCCCGGCAAAGCGGCGCAGCGCCGGATCACTTTGGAGCCTTCCGCCGAAGGGCGGACGCAGCATCAGCGATAGCGGATGAACAGAGGCGGGCGCCTTTTGCAGGCGTCAAATTGGGTGGTACCGCGGAGAAGTTTGATTGTCCGTCCCATATTGTATGGGACGGGCTTTTTCTTTATCAGGAGGAGGAGAGGGAATGTACAAAAAGGTCACAACGGACATGAATTTCGCCGCCCGGGAAATGGATATGCTGAAATTCTGGCAGGAACACGACATCGTAAAGAAATCCTTTCATTTCCGGGATGACGCGAAGGAAACCTTTACTTTTTTTGACGGGCCGCCCACGGCCAACGGCAAGCCCCACATCGGCCATGTGGAAACCCGGGCCATCAAGGATCTGATCCCCCGGTATCACACCATGAAGGGAAGGAATGTGCTGCGCAAGGCGGGCTGGGATACCCACGGGCTGCCGGTGGAACTGGAAGTGGAAAAGAAGCTGGGCCTGGACGGCAAGCCTCAAATTGAGCAGTACGGCATCGAGCCCTTCATCCAGCAGTGCAAGGAATCGGTGTGGAAATACCTCCACGAATGGGAAGAAATGAGCGACCGCGTGGGGTATTGGGTGGATATGGAGCACCCTTACGTCACCTACCACGACGATTATATCGAATCCGAATGGTGGAGCCTGAAGACCATTGCCGAAAAGGGCCTGATCTATCAGGGACACAAGATCGTGCCTTACTGCCCCCGGTGCGGCACTGCCCTGAGCAGCCATGAAGTGGCCCAGGGCTACAAGAATGTAAAGGAAAAATCCGCCTTTGTGCGTTTCCGGGCAAAGGGCGAGGAGAATACGTTCTTCCTGGCCTGGACCACCACGCCCTGGACGCTGCCCAGCAATCTGGGCCTGTGCGTCAATCCCCACGAAACCTACTGCCGGGTGAAAACCAACGAGGGCGTCACCTACATCATGGCCAAGGCCCTGGTGGAAGGAGTGCTGGATGGCAAGGAACCCGTGATCGTGGAGGAAATGCCCGGCGAAGCCCTCAAAGGGATGGAGTATGAGCCGCTGTACCGCTTCGTGGAGCCGGACAAAAAGGCCTGGTTCGTGGTGTGCGACGAATACGTCACCATGGAGGACGGCTCCGGCATCGTGCATATCGCACCCGCCTACGGCGAGGACGACAACCGGGTCTGCCGGGAAAACGGCCTGCCCTTTGTGAACCTGGTGGACACCCAGGGCCGCTTCATTCCGGAGACCGCCTGGCCCGGCGTGTCCGTCAAGGACGCCGATCCCATGATCCTGGAGGACCTGAAAAATCGCGGGCTGCTTTTCGCCGCCGTTCCCTTCGCCCACGATTATCCTTTCTGCTGGCGCTGCGATACGCCGCTTCTGTATTACGCCCGGCCCACCTGGTTCATCAAGATGACCGCCGTGCGGGATCAATTGGTGGCCAACAACCGCTCCGTCAACTGGTATCCGGACAACATCAAGGAAGGCCGCATGGGCAATTTCCTGGAGAATGTGGTGGACTGGGGCCTTTCCCGGGAGCGCTATTGGGGCACGCCTCTGCCCATCTGGCTGTGCGAGGAAAACCATATGCACGTCATCGGCAGCCGGCAGGAGCTAAAGGATATGGCCATCGGGGAAGTGAACCTGCCCGAACTGCACAGGCCCTATATCGACGACGTGGTGATCCGCTGCCCCCACTGCGGAAAGCCCATGCACCGGGTGAAGGAGGTCATCGACTGCTGGTACGATTCCGGCTCCATGCCCTTTGCCCAGTGGCATTATCCCTTTGAAAACAAGGAAATCTTTGAAAAGCGCTTCCCGGCGGATTTCATCTCCGAAGCCATCGACCAGACGCGGGGCTGGTTCTATACGCTCCTGGCCATTTCCACCCTGATCTTCGGCCGCGCGCCCTTTGAAAACTGCGTGGTGCTGGGCCATGTGCAGGACAAGGATGGCCGGAAAATGAGCAAGCACCTGGGCAACGTGGTGGATCCCCAAACCGTGCTGCAAAAGCAGGGCGCCGACGCTGTGCGCTGGTTCTTCTATTCTTCCTCCGCGCCCTGGCTGCCCTGCCGCTTCCATGAGGACGCGCTGAACGAAGGCCCCCTGAAATTCATGGGCACCCTTTGGAACACCTATTATTTCTATGTGCTCTACGCCGATATCGATCAGTTCGACCCCACGAAGCACGACCTGAAAAAGTGCAGCCTGACGCTGATGGACAAATGGGTGCTCAGCCGGCTGAATACCGTCATCAAAGGGGTGGACGAGGACCTGGCCGCGTACCGCATCACCGAATCCACCCGGAAAATCAGCGATTTCGTGGATGAATTGTCCACCTGGTATGTGCGCCTGGGCCGGGATCGGTTCTGGGGCAAGGGCATGGCAGGGGACAAGGAAGCGGCGTTCATGACGCTGTATACCGTGCTGGAAAGCCTGACGCGGCTCCTGGCGCCTTACCTGCCTTTCCTGACGGAGAGCATCTACCAGAATATCGTGCGCACAGTGAATGCGGCCGCTCCCGAATCGGTGCACCTGGCCGATTTCCCGGTGTGCGACGAAAGCTGGATCGATCCGGAAGCCGAGGGGCAGATGGCCGCCGTGGAAAAGGTGGTGCAGCTGGGCCGCAGCTGCCGGCAGCTGAGCAATATCAAGGTGCGTCAGCCGCTGAATAACCTCTATATCTCCGGCGCTTCCTTTGGGGAGGCGTACCGCAGCCTGGTGGAGGACGAACTGAATGTGAAAAACGTGCAGTTCATCGACGACGCCGGCAAATTCGTCAATTATGACCTGAAACCCAACTTCATGACCCTGAAAGCCCGGTACGGGAAATTCCTGGGCCGGATGCGGGGCGAGATGCAGAAGCTGAACGGCGCGGAGGTGGTGGCCGCCTTTGACCGGGGCGAGCAGGTGATTTTGACGATGGACGGCACCGAAATCATCCTGAACAGGGAAGATGTGCTGGTGGAGGCTGTGAAGAAGGAAGGGTACACTTCCCAGGTGGAAGGCAAGCTGGCCGTGGTGCTGGATACCACCCTGACGGAGGAGCTCATCCGGGAAGGCTACGCCCGGGAAGTGGTGAGCAAACTGCAGACCATGCGCAAAGACGCGGGCTTCGACGTCACCGACCGGATCACTGTCACCTGCCAGGGAGATCAGGCGGTGCAGGAAGCGGTGGAGGCCTTCCGCGGCATGATCGAAAAGGGCGTGCTGGCCGTGGCGCTGACCTTTGAAGCCGCTCCCGCCGATGCTTTCGCGGAGGAAAAGGACATCAACGGCAAAAAAGCTGTGCTGAGCGTCAGGAAAGCGTAATGCGGTTATTTGGATAAAAAGATGCTTGCCGGGGAAAACTACTCTTTGGAGCCCAAAGAGCGGTTTCCCCCGGACCCCTTTCCGGGAAAGGCGGATTCAAATCGTCTTACACAAAATCTGTTTAAAACAAACAGGGAACGGAAATCCGCTCCCTGTTTTATTTGTTTTCAGCTGCTGAAGAATACAGACAGCGCCTGTCCTTACCGGATGCCGTCCACCAGCTCCGTCAGGTTTTTCAGGCCCACCACAAAGCCTTTGCTGTTATCCAGCTGGTAATCGGCGGCGGCCCGGTAATGGCCGATGCAGCGGTTGTACTGGCTGATCACGTCTTCATGGCTGCCTCCCGCCAGCAGCGGGCGCCGGTCGGTCTTGATGTCGGAAAGGATCTGATCCAACGGCCGGTCCACATGAATGATGATGCCGTGGTTTTTCATGATGGTGACGTTTTCCGCATAGGTGCACAATTCCCCGCCGGTGGATACAACGCAGGGGCTTTGCCCCACCAGCTCCACCAGCGCGGCGGTTTCGGCATTGCGGAAAAAATCCTCCCCGAAGGTGGCGAAAATTTCGTTGACGGTCATGCCCATCAGTTCGCTGACCCGCTGATCGGTATCCACAAAGGGCCAGTTCAGATTCTGGGCAAGACGGCGTCCCAGGCTGGTTTTTCCTGCGCCGGCCATGCCCACCAGAAAGATATGCATAGGAACCGTGGAGCATCCCCCCCTCCTGTGCTGAAGCGATGGCTTTTCTTCTCTGATTGTCTCTTTATCAGGCAGTATAACACAAAATATTCCATTCCGCAAGGGTGGATCTGTTTTCTGCATGGATTTTCGGGATCCGCGCATGATAGACAGGGAGGGATAAGCATGGAAGACGAGCAAAAAAAGGAAACGCGCAGGAAAAACCTGTCGGCAGTGCGTTTTGCAAGGACGCCGGCGGCCCGGCGGATGGGCCGGTCCCGGCGGGTGGAGCACTGAGGGGAGCAAAAGAAAGATTTTTGTGCTTCCTGAGCGGTGAAAAGATTGACAAAATCTGATGTTTGGATATACAATCAGATGTTGGCTTTTTGCTGACTGAAAGGGAGAAACACGTATGATTCGCGACGATATCCGCAACATTGCCATCATTGCCCATGTGGACCACGGCAAAACCACCCTGGTGGATCAGATGCTCCGGCAGGGCGGCGTGTTCCGCCAGAATCAGCAGGTGGCAGAGCGGGTGATGGACTCCAATGATCTGGAGCGGGAGCGGGGCATCACCATCCTGGCCAAAAACACCGCCGTACATTATAAAAATGCCAAAATCAACATCGTGGATACCCCCGG
>CAZQAM010000034.1:0-8811 GCA_964591355.1 uncultured Oscillospiraceae bacterium | reverse complement strand
GATAATGAGCGGTGACTGGAGTTCAGACGTGTGCTCTTCCGATCTGCATCTCACCTGGAAAAAGTGGCGTCAGCCAGCGGGGTCAAGGCGGAAAGGGAAGCGCTGAACCTGATCGCCCGGGCCGCGGAGGGCGGCATGCGGGACGCGCTTTCGATCCTGGATATGTGCATCGGCGCGGGGGACACGGTGACGGAAGAAAACGTCCGCGCGGCGCTTGGCACGGCGGACCGGGCGTTCCTGTTTTCCTTTGGCGACGCGCTGGCCCGGCACGACGGCGGCGCATCGCTGCGCCTGATTGGCGAACTGATGCAGGGCGGCAGGGATGTGCAGGTGTTTCTGAAGGATCTGTCGGCCCATCTGCGGCTTTTGATGGCTTCAAAACTGTGCGGCCCCGGGGAATCGCTGCCCGGATCCAGCGCGGAGAATACAAAGCGCTACGCGGAGCAGGCGGCGGCATTTTCCCAGGAAAGGCTGCTGAGGATCATTGACCTGAGCATGCGGGCTGAAGCGGATACCCGCTGGGCGGCTTCCGCCCGATCGGTGCTGGAGGTGTTCGCCCTGCGGGCCTGCGATCAGCCAGAAGAAATGCAGTTTGAATCCCTGATGGAGCGGATTTCAGAACTGGAAATGCGGCTTTCCGAGCTGGAAAAAAACGGCGTGAAAGCGCCTGCCCGGGCGGAAAAGTCCGCCCCTGCCGCTCTGGCAAATGATGCTTCCCCGCTGCCTCCTTCCCAGGCGGCGGAAGAAAGCCCCCGTCAAACGGAGGACAAGCCGCCCAAGGATATCTGGAACGACGCGCTGAAACTGCTCAAGCGGTCAGAGCCCGCTATTTTCGGCCCGTTGTCCCAGGGGAAATACGGCGGCTGCGTCAACGGCGTGTACCGGGCGCTGTTTGCCAAAGAAGTGTCTTTTATGATGACCATGCTTTCCGCCCCGGAGAGGCGGAGCAAAATCGCGCATGCGCTGAATCAGTGCGGCGCGCAGGATGCCCAGTTCGAAGCCCTGCCTCTGGAAGCCCCCGTGGATCCCGAGCAGGAAAAGCGGCAGGAAAAAAACCTGAGCGGCCTGGTGGATATGTTCGGCCGGGACAAGGTGCAGATCGATGAATGAGAAAATCGGCCGCCCGGAAAGGGAGCCGCTTCGGCGCTTTTTCCCCGGCCTTGAAGCTGATACGCTGCTGATTTCCGCCCTGGAAGGGCGTACCGGATGGGCCTTTGAAAGCCGGGACGGCAGCGCGGCGATGGTGTATTCCCGGGGGTTTGTGTTCCTGGGCGGACAGGCCCGGGAAGGCTTCTTCCGCCGGGCGGCGGAGCGGCTGCCCGGGGAGTTTCTGACGTTTTCGGGAAGCCCCGCCTGGCTGCGCATAGCCGCCCGTTGGGGCGCGGACATTCCCATGACCCGGTATCGCCTGGCGTCGCCAAGGCATTTTGACCGGAATAAGCTGCGCCATCTGGCGGCGCCTCCGGCGGGGTTTTCCCTGATGGCCGGGGACGCGGACACCTATCGCGCGTGCCGGGCGGAAAAGTGGAGCGAAGACCTGGTCAAATGGTATCCCGACGGGGAGACCATGGCCCGGGAGGGCCTCATGACCGCGGCCTGCCGGGACGGCGTGCCGGTGGCCGGCTGCGGCGTGTACGCCCGGACCGATACCGGCGTGGAAATCGAGATCGACACCCGGGAAGATATGCGCCGCCTGGGCCTGGCCCGCTGCTGCGCCGCCGCTTTTCTGCTCCGGTGCGAAGAAAGGGGCCTCACACCCCATTGGGACGCCATGACCTCCATCAGCCGGGATCTGGCGCTGCAATTGGGCTTTGCCGATCCCGTGCCTTACCAGGTGGTGTGCCGGGAAGAAATCGGGGGAAAAAACCGTTGAATGGATGGGGAAGACTGTCGCTGATCCTTTTCTTTTTCCGGTATTCTGTTATTCATTGATTCGTTATCCTGTCCAGGGAAAGGAGCTTGCTATGAACGGAAACCGCGGTCAATATACTTCTGCGCCGCTCTATAATATCAAAAAAAAGCGTCCCGGGGCCCAGCCTGCGCCCCAGGGTGAAAACGGGCAGGCCGCTGCGGAGCAGGTTCCGGGCCGCCGCTTTTCCGCCCTGACGCTGATCCTGTGCGTGGGGCTTCCGCTGCTGTTTCTGGCGGCGCTGATCGTGCCCAGCAATATGCTGCGCTTTGTTTTCCTGGCGTCGGCTGCGGTCAGCGTCCTGCTGATGTGGGTGCTCAAGGCCTTTGCCCGGAACGCCCGGAGCACCCTGTCTGTGGTGTACGGCGCGCTGGCGCTGGTGATCGGCCTGGCGCTGTACATGAACAGCCAGTCTCCCGAAGCCCGCAATGTATCCTCCGCCTCGGGGGATACCGCTTCAGTGTTTACCAATAACGATCCTTCCGCCTTCGGGGCCGTTCTGAGCAATCTTGCCACGCCCGAACCGGAGGAAAACAGCAACTCTGCCGCGGCCGCCGCCTCCGTGTCCGCCGCGCAGCAGCAATTGAACGGGTTCATGAACGCCTGGGCCATGGGCAATGTGCCCCAAATGCTGGATTACGTGCTGCCCTCCTGGAAAATGCAGCAGTCTTCTCCCGACACCGCTCTCTGGCAGCTGACGCTGGACAGCCGGCCCGCCGGTGAGTACACCATTGAAAACATGCTGGGCAGCGAAGGGGACACCTCCCGCACCATCGTGATCCGGGTCACCATGAATGAAAGAAACGCCGGCGCGGAGCCCGTGCTCAAAAGGATCCAGGTGATCATGTTCCGCAGCGGGCAGACCTGGTATGTGGATCCCAACTCCCTCAACGGCTTTACCATCGACCAAGCGGCGGAAGCCCAGGCGGCCGGGCGGCCCATGATCGGCACCACCATCGCCCCCACCGCCAGCCCCGCGCCTCAGACGGCTACCAGCGGGATCACCCTGTATTACAATCCGGATGGGGGTAAGTATTACCATGCCCTGTCTACCTGCGAAGCGGTGGATCAGCGGTACTGGCCCCTGACGGGCTTTTCCTATGACCTGCTCAACAGCGCCCAGTTCAACAAGCTCAGGCCCTGCCCCAAATGCAATCCGCCCCAGTAAAAGCGGCTATTGCGCCAGGGAGCGGGCGTAGGACGCCATCCGGCAGATGCACAGAAGCTGGCAGTATTTGATCTGGGCACCCAGGGCGGCATCGGTCCGGGCGGAAAGGGCCGTGCCGATTTCCAGGGTCAAGTCATCCAGCATGGCTTTCATGTCCCGGACGGCGGTGGGCATTTCCCAGCCAAAGAGATCCGCCAGGCGGGCGGAGAGCGCTTCGGCGGTATCCCGCTGGGAGGAAAGGGCGGGAAGGACATCCTGCCCCGTCATGGCCCGGGCATCCAGCTCCTGAGAAAGGGCGCTCAATTGCTCCGCCGCCTGGTCCATGAGATCGTAGGCGTCGCTGAGGGCAGTAAGCTGGGCGGCCTGCCCGGTGAGGCGCAGGGTGATTTCCGGCCGGGCGATCCCGGCGATGGGCGCGTCGATCTGGTGAAGGAGACGCAATTGCTGCTGCACCTTCTGCGCGTCGGAGCGCTTTTCGTACGCGGCGCCCAGGACCCAATAGCTTTCATCCCTGTACAGGTATCCCGCCGCGCCCCGGCCGCGCAGGCTGTCTGCCTGACGGCGGGCATCGGTTTCCGCGTCGTAAGATGCCATCCTCAGGGCGTACCAGGTCCTGCCCGGCAGAGTGATTTGCCGGCTTTCCGGTGCGCCTGTCCGGGAAACGGGGGAGGAGGCAGCTTCCGGCACGGAAGACGGAAGGAGCACCAGGGAGCCGCCGCGCCGCAGGTGCACCCCGACGGCCGGCAGCGCAAGGAGCAGGATCAGGAGCCATGCCCGCCCCGCGCCGCTGCGCCGGGTTTTGTATATGCGCGTTTTCAGCCTGCCCGCCCGCATGGGACATTCCTCCCTTCCGGGACAACAGTATGCGGCGCAGCCATCAAATATGCCAAGGAGGAACCATGCGGTACCATATCGACACCATCCCGGTGTGGGATGCGGTGAAGCTGAACGGAAACTGCCCCCTGTGCGCCCTGCGGCGGCGGAATGAATGCCTGGATGTGGAGAGGTTCCTGGGGGGCTCGGTGATGGAGCCGGACACCCGGATCCAGGTGAATGAAAAGGGCTTCTGCCCCCGCCACCAGGTGCTTTTGTATGAGCAGAAAAACCGGCTGGGCCACGCTTTGATGATGCACACGCATTTGAAGGAAACCATCCGCCGGGCGGCCCCTATTCTGGAGGAAGCCAGAGCGGCCGCGGGACGCAGCGCGGGCACGCCCGCGGTGAAACGCCTGCTGGGAAGGGACAATGGCAAGCAGGATCTGAAAGGCGCGGCGGAGAAAATGCGGCGGATCACAAGCAGCTGCATCCTGTGTGAAGCCATCGAGGAGAATACCAACCGCTACGCCTATACCCTGCTGCACCTGTACAAAACTGATCCGGCCTTCCGCCGGGCTTTCGCCGCCTCCAAGGGCGTTTGCCTGCCCGATCTGACGCTGCTGATGGGTATGGCGGAAGAGGTGCTCTCCGGGGCCGTGCTGGCCGAATTCATCGGGGATCTGTGCGATACCGCGGAGAAGAGCATGGCGAAAAACGAAGGGGATATCGAAGGCTTTACCCTGAAATTCGATTACCGGAACGCGGACAAGCCCTGGGGAGACAGCAAGGGCTCCCTGGAAAGGACGGTCAACCAGCTTCGCGGCTGGTGCCTGGGAGAGGAGCCGAATCCCAAATGAGAAAACAGTCAGGACGGCTGATGGCGCTGACGCTGTGCTGCCTGCTGCTGGCGGGCTGCACCGCCGCGCCGCCGGATTCCGTGATCCGGGAGGATGCGGACAAATCCCTTTTGATCAGCGCGGATACCGCCGCCCTTACTCCCGATACGGTGCAGGCCACCCTGTATTTCCGCTACGGCGCCACGGAATACCTGGCGCCGGAAGAAAGGTCTGTGCCCGTGCAGCGCAACGAGACGGCGGAAAAGGCGCTGGTGCAGGCGCTGCTGGACGGCCCGGCCGCCACTTCCTCCGCCCTTTCGCCCCTGTTCCCTCCGGGCACGGAGGTGCTGGCCGTATCCAGCCAGGGCAGCACCCTGTTTATCACCTTCAGCGAAGCGCTGCTGGGCCGGTATGCCGACGAACCGGTGGATACATCCGGCCAGCCCTGGAAAGAGGAACTGCCCCTGCGGCGCCATCTGTGCATGGATTCCCTCGCCGCCACCCTGACGGAAGCGGGGCTGTGCAGCCAGGTGCAGGTGCTGGTGTACCGCAGCGGTGTCCCGACCCATTCCATGCGCCTGCAGGCGGGGTTCTATAACCGGGGGCTGGATGAAGCCATCCTGCCGCCTCTGACGCGCAATGAGGATGCCCTGCTGACGCCCCGCAATACCGCTTCCGCCATTTTGAGGGCCTGGATGAATCAGGATTGGCTGGCGCTGTACGGCTGGCTGGCCCGGGACAGCCGCCCCGGGGAACAGACCGCCCTGGGCGAGTTTTCCGCAGCAAAGATCCTGACAGGGTACGATGTGTCCGCCGGCACGGTTTCCCTGAACGGGCAAAGCGCCGTGCTGTGCGCCGATCTGTCCCTGCGCGCTTCCGGCGAGGACACGGCCCGGGAAGGTTATCCCATCCATCTGACGAGGGAAGACGGCCTGTGGCGGATCGAATACAGCCGGCTGATGGATATGATCCAGGCGGAATAAGGAGTAGAACCGATGAAGAACCATTTTGCGCGTCTGCTTTGCCTGCTGTGCGCGTCTGCCCTGCTGCTGAGCGCCTGCGCTCCCGGGCCGGACGGCGCCCCGGCGGCCCAATTGACGCTGCCGCCGGCCGTCACGCGCTATACCGCGCCGGAAAACGATATCAATCAGACGTATGAGCAGACGGCGCTGCTGTACCTGCCGTCATTGGACGGCAGCCAGCTGATTGCCGTGCCGGTGTCCGCCTCCCTGTCCGCTTCCCGGCACCGGGCGGAAAAGCTTTGCGAAATGCTCCTGGCGCATCCCGGCACCGAATACGCCCGGCCGGTGGCAGGGGAATTGACCCTGACGCTTTCCGGCACCGAGGCGGTGGAGGTGTCCGGCAATGTGGCCACGGTGAGCCTGGGGGCGTCGGCCCTGCGCCTGTCTCACGAGCAACTGTTTACCGTGGGCCAGGCTTTGGCCAATACGCTGTGCCAGTTCGGCGATCTGCAGTATGTGAATGTGCTGATCGCCGGGGTGCAGCCGGGGCTGAATGTGGCGGCCACGCTGCCGGCGGGCTGTTTTCAGCACAATACCCGGGAAGACCTGGCCACCCTGTGGGCCCGGGCTTCCGCGCCGGCTTCGGCGGCCCGGCGCTCTTTTGCCGCGGCGCTGTATTATCCGGCCGCCGCAGGCAAGGGCATCCTGTGCGAAGCGCGGATGCTGTCCTTTGCCGGGTCCAGCCTGCCCGCCATGGCGGTGACGCTGCTGGAGGCGCTTTCCGCCGGGGCGGAAAGCCTGGCCGGGGTGCCCCGGTGCCCCGACTTGATGGGCATGATGAGCGCCGACCCGGTGGTGGATGAATCCAACGGCGCCAGGCGGCTGGTGCTCCGCTTCACGGAGCAGATGAACAATGCCCTGACCGACGCCGGCATCACCCGCTCTGTGATGGCCGCGGCGCTGGCGTATACGATGACCACCTTCCTTCCCGGCATCGAGGGCATCGAAATGCGCATCGGCGGGGAGCGGGTGGCTTCCCTGACGCCTTCCGGCACCTATTCCGGCGCGGGAGACACCCTTCTTTTCCAGGATGGGCTGATGCGGCGGCGGGATTTTTCCTCCTTCCTGCTGGCGCCCTGCGCCCTGTATTTTGCCAACGCGCGGGGAAAATTGGCCCGGGTATACCGGCCCATTCCCTTTTATGAAACCCAGAACGCCCGGGCGCTGGTGCAGCAATTGATGATGGGGCCCCAGCCCTATGACAGCCAGACCGGGCTGATGCCAGTGCTGCCCCAGGGCCTCCGGGACGCAGACCTTTTGGGCGTATCCTATGAAAACCACGCGCTGGTGCTGAATTTCTCCGCTCAACTGCAAACGCTGGCGTCCGATTTTGACGGCGCCGCGGAAAAGCGCATGGTGTACGCCCTGGTGAATACCCTGTGCGAGATGCTGGATGTGCAGAAGGCCGCGTTCTTTGTTTCCGGGGAGCAGCCGGAATATTTGGTGAAGGAAGTGTATCTGCCCGGGGATTTCCTGCCGAATTTCAATCTGATCGAATGACGGCGGGCCCTTGACAAGCCGTATTCGCGGCGGTATAATGCAACCGAAAACCGCATAAAAGCCACTTGAAGCATCTTCGGGGCAGGGTGAAAATCCCTACCGGCGGTACAGCCCGCGAACTGAACGCATCCGTTCAGCCGATTCGGTGAAATTCCGAAGCCGACAGTTACAGTCTGGATGAGAGAAGATCGGCATGTTCGGCGTGAAAAACGCCGTGATACCGCCCCTGAATGCGAAGCGCTTCAGGGGCGTGCGTATTTGAAGGAGGAAATGCTATGACTGTACTGGACCGGAGATCCCGCGTTTTTTCTACGCCTTACCTGACCCGCATGGCCATTCTGGTGGCTGTGGCCTCCATCCTGTTCATGATCGAGATTCCGGTGGTGGCCTTCTATAAGCTGGATCTGAGCAACCTGCCCGTGCTGCTGGGTGCGTTTTCCATGGGCACGGTGCCCGGCGTGATCATCCTGGCCATGAAGAGCCTGATTGGGCTGCTGCACTCCTCCAGCGCAGGGGTTGGCGAGCTGGCCGATTTCCTGATGGGCGCCGCGCTGGTGGTGCCCGCGTCCATGATCTATCACCGGAACAAGACCCGCAAAACCGCCCTGATCGGCATGGGCGTGGGTACGGTGTGCATGGTGATCGCCGGGGTGCTGGCCAATAAATACATCATGCTGCCCTTCTACATGGGCGCGTACCATATGGATATGGAGGGCATCCTGAAATTTGCCAACGTGGCCAATGTGGACAGCGAATGGAAATTGCTGCTGCTTATCACCGGCCCCTTCAATCTGCTCAAGGGCGTGGTGCTGTCCATCGTGACCGGGCTGATCTACAAGCCCCTTTCGCCCCTGCTGCACGCGAGGATCAAGTAATCGGGGTGGAAGCATGGAACAGCCTTTGTATTGCCTGCAGGGGCCCATTGTGCACGGCAGGGGAAACGGCCGGACGGTGGGGATGCCCACCGCCAATCTGCTGGTGAAAGCAGGGGAGGGGCTGCCGCCCTTTGGAGTGTACGCTTCCCTGGCCTGCGTGGATGGGAACACCTATATCGGGGTGACCAACGTGGGTTTGCGGCCCACACTGCATGAGGGCGGCGGGCCCACGGTGGAAACCCTGCTGCTGGATTATTCCGGGGATCTGTATGAAAAAGAAATGACGCTGCGGCTGTACCGCTTCCTGCGGCCCACCCGGGAAATGGCGTCGCTTGCCGAGGTGGAGCGCCAGGTGGAGCGGGACGCGGAAGCCGCCCGGCTGCTGCTGGGTTGGATCAGGAAAGAAAGCTGACCGGATGACTTGCCGGAGGAAGGGTTTTTCCTCCGGCGTTTGTATTTCCGGGCGTTTTTCGCTGCTTTTCGCCTTGAACTCCAAAGGGTTTTCGGATATAATGATAAATGGAGAAAAAGGAGCTTAAGGAGGCACGCAGGTGTTTCAGGGTTTCGGAGACGCGCTGATCCCCTTCTTTCTGGATCTGCGTTTTCACAACGACAAATCGTTTATGGACGCCAACCGGGAAAGGTATTACAGGGAAGTGCGCCAGCCCTTTTATGATTTTATCGG
>CAZQAM010000033.1:0-8837 GCA_964591355.1 uncultured Oscillospiraceae bacterium | reverse complement strand
CAGGCCTGCGAGGACGCCGGGGCCGTCGGCATCAGCCTGATCATTACGCTGCTTGGCATGCGCATCGGCCTGAAAACCAAAAAGCCCATCCTGGCCAACACCATGGGCGGCCTGAGCGGCCCTGCGGTATTCCCGGTGGCACTGAGGATGGTGTATCAGGTGTACAGCGCCGTCAGCATCCCTCTGATCGGCATGGGGGGCGTAAGCTCCGCCGAGGACGTGATCGAAATGATGCTGGCCGGGGCCACAGCGGTGGAGGTCGGCGCGGAAAATCTGGTCAATCCCTATGCCTGCCGGGATATCATCGGGGCGCTTCCCGGCGTCATGGACAAATACGGCATCAAAACCCTGCGGGAAATCATCGGAGGTGCACACTGATGGGAAAAGACGTGATCCTTGCCTGTGATTTTGACAGCGCGGAAAAAACTTTTGCTTTTCTGGACCGGTTCACCGGCCGGAAGCCCTTCGTGAAGATCGGCATGGAGCTGTATTACGCCGAGGGCCCGCAAATCGTGCGGGAAATCAAGCGGCGAGGCCACAGGATCTTTCTGGATCTGAAGCTCCATGACATCCCCAACACCGTGAAAAAAGCCATGGCGGTGCTGTCCCGTCTGGAAGTGGATATCTGCAACCTCCACGCCGCCGGCACCCGGCGGATGATGGAGGCGGCCATCGAGGGCCTCACCCGGCCCGACGGCACAAGGCCCCTGCTCATCGCCGTCACACAATTGACTTCCACCGACCAGGGCAGCATGGAAAACGATCTATTGATCCACGCGCCCATGGAAGAAGTGGTCATGCACTACGCCCGCTGCGCCCGGGATGCCGGGCTGGACGGCGTGGTGTGCTCTCCCCTGGAAGCGGGCAGGGTCCACGCCGCCTGCGGGGAAAATTTCCTCACCGTGACCCCCGGCGTGCGCTTTGCCGACAATGATGCCGGGGATCAGAAGCGGGTGATGACCCCCGCCCAGGCCAGGGAAGCCGGCTCCGATTATATCGTGGTGGGCCGCCCCATTACCGCGGCGGCGGATCCTGTGGCGGCCTATGAACGGTGCGTGCGGGAGTTTGTGGGATGAAAACACTGAAGGAGATCCGTCCGTCCGGCGGCGGGTTTTTGAAGAAATACGATCTGCACTACGATGTGGACGGGCAGCCTGTTTGCTGGGAAGTCATCTCCCTGAACGATCTTAAAACCGCTGAAGACCTTGCCAAACGGAAAACGGCGGTGGAGATCATCGCCCGCTTTGAAGACGGGGATTGGCTGCTGTGCCGGGAATTCCGCTTCGCCGTCAACGATTACGTGTGGGGCTTCCCTACCGGCATCATTGACGGGGAGGAAACGCCAGAGGAAGCCGCTGCCCGGGAGCTTCGGGAAGAAACCGGGCTGGAGCTGATGCGGGTCGACAGGGTCCTGCCGCCTGCCTGCTACTGCGTTGGGCTCACCGATGAAATCATTGTGCCCCTGGTCGTCACCGTCCGGGGCGAAATGAAGCCCTGCCGCGGCGCCTATGAGGATATCACGCCCCGGAAAATGCCGCTTATGGAGATCCGGGCGCTGCTTGCCCGGGAAGGGGAGCGCATCACCGAAACCTGCCTGCTGGTCCTTGCCATGCAGCCGGGAATGGAAAGCCTGTAAGGAGGAAAGAACATGAGTATCGCCCATACCATCGCAAAGGACCTGCTGTCCATCCACGCCGTTTTCTTCCGTCCGGACGAGCCTTTCACCTGGGCCAGCGGCATCAAAAGCCCCGTTTACTGCGACAACCGGCTCACCCTCACGGCCCCCTCGGTGCGCCTGGATGTGGAAAACGGCCTGGCACAGCTGATCCGGGAAAACTACCCCGAGGCGGAGGTGCTCATGGGTACTTCCACCGCCGGCATCGCCCACGCCGCCATCACCGCCCATTTGATGAACCTGCCCATGGGCTATGTCCGCTCCGGCGCAAAGGATCACGGGCGGCAGAATCAGATCGAGGGCCGCCTGGAAAAAGGGCAGAAAGCGGTGGTGGTGGAGGATCTGATTTCCACCGGCGGCAGCGTCATCGAGGTGGTGGAGGTGCTGAGGGCAGCGGGAGCAGAGGTGCTGGGCATCGTATCCATTTTCACCTACGGCATGCGCAAAGGCATCGAGCGGCTGGCCGCCGCCCAGGTCAAAAACGTATCCCTCACCAATTTCGATGTGATCGCCCAGGTGGCCGCTGAGGAGGGCTATATCCGGCCCGACGATATCGCCCGGCTGATCGCCTTCCGGGACAATCCTTCCGATGAAAGCTGGATCAAATAAGATGAGAAGCATTATTGATATTCTGGATCTGAGCAACCGGGAAATCGACGAACTGATCGCCACCGCCATCGACATCATCGAAAACCCGGAGGCGTACAGCCGCAAATGCGAGGGCAAAAAGCTGGCCACCCTGTTCTTTGAGCCCTCCACCCGCACCCGGCTTTCCTTTGAAGCGGCCATGTATGAGCTGGGCGGCCACGTGCTTTCCATGACCGGCGCCGGCATGTCCTCCGTGTCCAAGGGAGAGAGCGTGGCCGATACAGCCAAAACAGTGTCCTGCTATGCCGATATCATCGCCATGCGCCATCCCCAGGAAGGCGCCGCCCTGGTGGCGGCCCGCAACGCCTCCATCCCTGTGATCAACGCCGGGGACGGCGGCCACTGCCATCCCACCCAGACCCTGGCGGATCTATTGACCATTTACCGGGAAAAGGGCAGCTTTGAAAACTTGACAGTGGGGGTCTGCGGAGACCTGAAATACGGCCGCACGGTGCATTCCCTCATCGGCGCCCTGAGCCGCTACAGTCAGGTGAAATTCGTCATGATCTCGCCCCGGGAACTGAAGGTGCCGGGCTATGTCACCGGCGCGCTGCGGGAAAAGAATGTTCCCTTTGAGGAAACGGATTCTCTCGAGGATGCGCTCCCGAAGCTGGATATCCTGTATATGACCCGCATCCAGCGGGAGCGCTTTGATGATCCGGCCCTCTACGACGCGCTCAAGGACAGCTATATCCTGACGGCGGAGAAAATGTCCCTGGCCCGGGAGGATATGTGCGTATTGCATCCCCTGCCCCGGGTCAACGAAATCAGCGTGGCCATCGACAGCGATCCCCGGGCCTGCTATTTCAAGCAGGTGCGCAACGGCAAATATATGCGCATGGCGCTGATCCTGAAACTGCTCAGGGAACCCTTAGAAAAAAAGCCCGAAAGACAGCTGTACCGGCAGTTCACCTGCCGCAATCCCCGCTGCATCCTCCGCACCGAGCAGGAACTGGAGCCCGCGTTTTTCCTGGCGGGCACCCAGGTGACGGAGGAGGAAAGGATTCCCGTTTACCGCTGCCTGTACTGCGAGCATCGGGCAAGATAAGCAGAAGAGAGGCGTTCGAGGCCTCCGCGGCCCCGAACCCTGCGGCAGGGAACTTTTGTCCGCAGCCTCAATCGGCGCAAGTCCGCGCAGCGGACAATGCTTGTTTCGGCTGATCTCACCTCAAGCAAAATTTCCGCCACAGGCGGTTGCTTGAGGTTCGTCCCTGCACCCCTTCCCGGCGACATAGCTTGCAAGTACTGACCAACTTGTTTCCGCCTGAAACTCGAAACATGCCAGACAAGCTCCCGGGCAGAAAAAAGCCAGGAGATCAGCCGGGGGAATGAATTTATTCATTCCCCGGTCTGTCTTCCTGGCTTTTGCTGTGCGCTTTGCGCGCAGCCTGGCCGGCAAAGCCGGCCTGCCCGGGAGCGATGGGCAACGAAAAAACCGGCAGCTGCGGGAAGCTGCTGGTTTTTCAAATCAAGCGATATCCGCAAGGGGCGGGGTCCGGGGTGCGGCCCGCACCCCGGTAGGGTTTGGGGCAAAGCCCCAATGGTCCCCTCTCCGTTACTCTTCATTCTCCTCCCGGAATTTGAACAGTTTCCGCTTCACCCTTTGCAGGGCGTTGTCGATGGATTTCACGTGACGGCCCAGCAGCTCTGCGATCTCCTGATAGCTTTTGCCGTCCATGAAGGCACTGAGCACCTGTTTTTCCAGGTCGGAGAGCACTTCGCTGATCTGGTTCTGGATCCGGGACAGATCCTCACGGCTGATATAGAGATCCTCCGGGTTGGTGACCCGGCCTTCGATCACGTCCAGCAGGGTCCGGTCGGATTCTTCATCGTAGAGGGGCTTGTTGAGGGAAACATAGCTGTTGAGGGGCACGTGCTTCTGCCGGGTGGCAGCCTTGATGGCGGTGATGATCTGACGCTTGACGCACAATTCAGCGAAGGAGCGGAACGAGGCCAGGCGGGCGGGCTGGAAATCCCGGATGGCCTTGTACAGGCCGATCATGCCCTCCTGCACGATATCCTCATGATCCGCGCCGATCAGGAAATAGCTGCGGGCCTTCGAACGGACGAAATTCTTGTATTTATTCAGCAGGAAAGCCAGCGCCTGCCCGTCGTTCTGCTGGGCAAGCACCACCACTTCCTCATCCGTCATGGATTGGAACCGTTCAAATTCCTGTTGTTCGTCCATCATGAATCCGTCGGTCATGCCATTGCCTCCGAAGTGCGTGATTTATTCCCTGCCAGAGAGCGCGGCGTACATCAGGATGCCCGCGGCCACCGACGCGTTCAGGGAGCCTACGCCGCCCTTCATGGGCAGGGATACCCGGTAATCGCTGTTTTCCAGCACCAGGCGGCTGACGCCTTCGCCTTCCGCGCCGATAATCAGAGCCATGGGGCCGCCGAAATCCACCTTGCGGTAATCTTCGCCCTCCATGTCCGCGGCGTAGAGCCAGATGCCCCGGGCTTTCAGATCCTCCAGGGTACGGTTCAGGTTGGTCACCCGGGCCACCTTCACCGTTTCAACGGCGCCGGCGGAAGCCTTTACCGCGGAAGGCGTCAGGCCCACGGCCCGGCGCTCCGGCACGATGACGCCGTGGACGCCCACGCAGGCGGCGGTACGGATCACAGCGCCCAGGTTCTGCGGGTCGGTGACCCCGTCCAGCACCACCAGGAAGGGGTCCTCGCCCTTTTTGGCGGCGTCGGAAAGCATGTCCTCCACCTCATAATACCGGTAGGCGGAAGCAAAGGCCAGCATGCCCTGATGATTGCGGGTGATTTCATCCAGCCGGCTGCGCTCCACCGTCTGGATGGGGATGTGCGCTTCCCGGGCCATGGCGATGATCTCTTTTGCCGTGCCGGAAAGATCGCCCCTGGCCACCAGCAGCTTTTCGATATCCCGGCCGGATTTGATGGCTTCCCGGATGGGATTGCGGCCGGAGAGCAAATTTTCCGGCGGCTCGTAGGGATTGATTTCCTGGGGGCGTGGCGCAGGATGCTCTGTTCTTGGCGCGGGATGGTCTTTCCTGGGCGCGGGCCGCTCCTGCCGGGGCTTTTCCATGCCACGGCTCATTTCCCGGGAGCGCGGGGCGTCAGGCCCCCTCCGGCCGTCCATATATTTGCTCCGGTAAGCAGGCTTTCCTTCGGCGCGCTTTTCCTCCTGGGAGGCGCGGCGCTGATTTTCCGCCTGCCTTGCGCTTTTGCGGTACCGGGCGCCTTCTTCCTCACCCCGGGCGTCCCGCTTCAAGTGATCTTCACGGGTCATTTTCTTTTTTGTCAGATCCTTATAAAAAGCCATATGCTTTCCTTTCTGTTTACGGACAGGTTATAGATTCCTGAATTTTTCCCGCATTTCGGCCGCTTGGCCGCAGGAGCGCTTTCCCTCGGGGCAGGGGCCGGAAACGCAGCCGGGGCCGGCGTTTTCAAAGATGGCCGGGGCTTCCTATTTGCAGATGCGCAGCATTTCCGTGGCCATGGCCCGGATCTCCCACTGAGCCCGGTTGCAGCAGCGCAGGGAGAAAAAGTGCAGAAGCTCCCGGCAGTTCATGGTCATGGTGATGTGGGTTTCGCAGGCGTTGGGCAGCACGAAGCGGGCGTCTTCATTGCTGCCTTCGCCGCTGCCCAGCTTTTCCTGCCAGGCGGCGTACCAGCGCAGCATCTGCTCCATCTGCCTGTCGTATTCCTGGACCGCATCTTCGCCAAGGGCCCTGATCCGGGGCGGCACCACGTAATTAAATCCTTCGGCCAGGGAAACGTAGCGCTGGCTCTGCACGGAAAAACTGGCGATGCGGTGGCGCGTCACCTGGGCCAGCAGCGCCCGGCTTACGCCTTCCACGAAAAAAGTGAAGGAGGCGTGCTCCAGCACGGACAGATGGCCAGAGGCCACGATGCGTTTCAAAAACGCCGTTTGATCCTTCTCGCCCACCAGCGCTCCCAGCCCCTCCGCGTCCAGGGCGGAATAGCAGGTGCGCGCCGCCAGGGCGCAGGTCTTTTCCGGGTCCGGGGTATGGGAAAGCAGGGTGACTTTCAATTGCTTTTCCGGCATGGTTCAATTTTCCTCCGTTTCCAGATAAGGGGATAATTCTGCCAGCCTGTCCGTCTGATCCGTCAGGTACAGATACCCCAGCAGCGCTTCCAGCCCGGTGGCCCAGGCGTATTGCTGGGGGGTAGCGGCCTTGGGCGCGCCGTGATGGGCGTGTGCGTTGCGGCCCCGCAGGGCGATTTGCTGTTCCTCCTCCGTCAGCAGGGGAAAAACTGTTTGCATCGCTTTCGCCTGGAATACGGCGTTTACTTTCCGGGTGGCCTGCAGGTGCATATCGTGCACGCTCAGGTTTTTTTTGATCATCCGGGCGCGCACCAGCATGGCGTGCACCGCGTCACCCACGAAGGCCAACTGCAGCGGGGAGAGGAGACGGGCCTGCTCCCGGGTGAGGGGGGATAAAAGTAAATTCATTTCAGCGCCGTCTTGCTGTAGGCGGAAGGGCTCATGCCTACGATGTTTTTGAAGGTCTTGGAGAAATGGTAGGGATCGTTCATGCCCACTTCGATGCCCGCCTGCCTTACGGTGCAGCCTTCCTTGAGCAGCACCTTCGCCCGCTCCATTTTGCAAAAGAGCTGATAGCTTTGCGGCGGCATGCCCACTTCGCTGACGAAGCGCTTGCGGAAGGTTTCCACCGGCATGCGGCTCAGGGCCGCCATATCGCTGAGGGAGAAGCTGTCGCGGTACTGATTCTTGCGCATGGCGTCCACCACTTTGGCGATCTCATGGGAGAGCACCGCGTCCATGGCCACCGGCTGGCCGGAATGGGAGGCCAGCATGGCCCAGAGCAGCTGCTGCAATTGGGCGCTGGAAGCATCCTCGGATACGGAAATGCGCACCGTGGCCTGCACGATGTGCTTGGCCAGGTTCAACTGGCTGGGCAGCGCGCCCTGTTTCATGATCCGGTGGGGCAGCGCGCCCATCCGCTGCAGAAAAGCGCCGGCCAGCGGGCCGCCCACCTGCACCCACAGGACCCTGGCTTCCTGCTGCACATTCAGCACCACGCCCCGGGAACCGGGGGGCAGCATGCAGCATTCGCCGGCCCGGAGCGCCAGCGCCACATCTTCATTTTCCAGCATCATCCCGCCGCCTTCCGCCGCCAGCCAAAGCCAGTGCTCCAGAGAATTGAGGGGATGGGCGCCGCTTTGCAGCATGGCGGATCCCGCCGCCGCGATATAAACGCCGCTGGCGCCGGCCAGCGCGTCCGGGGTATGTGCGCCTTCCACCTGCACGGCAGGCATATCCAGCTGGTCGGGCCTGGTTTGAAATAAAATCGATTCAGCCATGGTTTCTTCCTCCGTTTCTGTCTGACGCTTCATTTTATATCCCAAATCGTACATAGTCAATAGAGGTCACCGAATTTTACAAAGACAACCGAAGTTTTCAGGAAAAAAATGGGCATATCGCTGTACATCGCGGCCTGAAAACGCCGGATGACGGGAAAAAGCTGCCGGGAAAAGAAAGAAAACGGCTGTCCCTGCCGTTCAGAATGATGTATAATATGAAAAAGCCCTGCGGGAGCGGCTGACGGAAAGGGGGAAACGGGATGCGCGTTCTGGAGCACGTGATCACGGCGCGGGAAGAAAACCGCACCGTCCGATCCATCGCGCTGAAGGAAATGCATCTGTCCCGGGGCCAGTTCAGCCATCTGAAGTTTTCAGGCGGCGTGACGGTGGACGGGCGGCCTGCCCGGGCTGATGAACATCTGGCGGCGGGGCAGCGCCTGACGCTGCTCCTGCTGGATGGCGGCCAGGAACCTTTGACACCGTATGATCTTCCCCTTTCGATCCCTTACCGGGACGAGGACTATCTGATCATTGAAAAGCCTGCGCCCCTGCCCACCCTCTGCTCCGCCCGGCAGAGCGGCCCTACCCTGGAAAACGCGCTGTACGCGGCGCTGGGCTGCCCGGAAAACTATGTGTTCCGCCCGGTGAACCGGCTGGACAAGGGCACCAGCGGGCTGCTGGCCGCGGCAACAAATCCCCATGCCCAGCAGCTTTTGCAAAAGCAATTGCACACCGGGAAGTTCATCCGGGAATACCTCGCCATATGCCATGGCGCGCTTCCCCGGGAGGAAGGGGTGATCGACCTGCCCATCGCCAGGATAGATGGCAGCGTGAAGCGGGAAATCCGGAAGGAGGGGCAGCGGGCGGTGACCCGGTACCGGGTGGAAAGGACGGCGGGGGAGTTTTCCCTGGTGCGGCTGCGGCTGGAAACGGGGCGCACCCATCAAATCCGGGTGCATATGCGTGCCCTGGGCTGCCCTGTGGCGGGGGATTACCTCTATGGCGATCCTGATCCCCGGCTGCCGGGAAGATTCGCGCTTCACGCGGCGTATCTGTCCTTTGTTCACCCGCTGACAGGCCGGGAAATCCAGGCGGAATCCCCGCTTCCGGAGGCACTTTTTAGGCTGATGGAGGAAAATGAATAATACTATTTCGCGTCTAAAACATTGAATCTTCGGGCGTCTTTTCCGCC
>CAZQAM010000032.1:0-8894 GCA_964591355.1 uncultured Oscillospiraceae bacterium | reverse complement strand
CTACACCCTATCCTACACTCTTTCCCTACACGACGCTCTTCCGATCTCTCTGTGCTGGGCCCCTTCCTCTACGCCACCTTCGGCGCCTGGACCGGCCGCAGCAGCTACGGCGTCCTGGCGCTGATCTGCCTGTTTCTGATCGGCCTGGTGATCATGATCCGGGGCAAGAAAGAGTTTGAAAAGCTGGACAGCGCAAACGCCTGACACCTATCGCAAAAGCGCGCCGTGCAAGGATTTCTGCACGGCGCGTTTTATTGGATATTTTTCATCAGCCAGGCAAAGCCCTTCGCCTCTCTGCCTGCCGGATCCTTGAAATGTCCCCCTTCGTTCCATTCCAGGACGCAGGGAACCTGCCTATCCGACAGCACCCGGTGCTGAGCGCGGATGCGCTCTCCCACCTGGGCCACCACGGGATTTTTTGTTCTTTCCTCCCGATCCCCCAGGCTCAGGTATACCGCTTTCGTTTGGGGGCGCCGCGCCCGGATGTAATCCTCCCAGCCCGGAAGCCACACGGACGGCGATACCCCGGCCACTCCGGAAAAAGCTTCGGTTTCATACCCGGCCCACAGGGCAAAGAGCCCGGCCAGGGAGTATCCGCCAAGCAAGGTATGGGCCGCCTTTCCCCCGATCGCATTCAGCGCAGGCAGCAGCCCCCGCAAAAGAAAACTCAAAGTTTCCCCTGCGCTGCTGCCGAAGGGTTCTTTTCCCCATACCGGCGGCGCAGGCCAGGGAGACAGATCTCGGAACCAGTCTTTTACCGGCACCGACGCCAGCAGGAAGGGCTTTTTCCCCGCCAAGCGGGCAATCTTCCCGTATTCTTCCTCCGCCTGTTCATCCTGAGTATCTCCGGCGATCCGGATCAGGCGCCAGGGCGCCTCCGCTTCTCCCAGAAGGCAGCAGACGCGGCCCTCCACCCGGATTTCCTGTTTCATGAAGCGCTCCTTTGCAAAAAGCCGGGAGCCCATTCAGGCTTCCGGCAAGGAAATCTTACAGTTCCATTGGCTTCATCGTCGGGAACAGCAATACGTCCCGGATGGACTGAGCGTTGGTCAAAAGCATCACCAGCCGGTCCACCCCCACCCCCAGGCCGCCGGTGGGCGGCATGCCGATTTCCAGGGCGTTGAGGAAATCCTCGTCCACGCCGTGGGCTTCATCGTCGCCCTGGGCTTTCAGGGCCGCCTGGGCCTCAAAGCGCTGGCGCTGGTCGATGGGATCATTGAGTTCGGAGAAAGCGTTGCCGTGCTCCCGTCCCAGGATGAAAATCTCAAACCGCTCGGTATAGGCGGGATTGTCCGGCATCTTCTTGGCCAGGGGTGAAATCTCCACCGGATGGCCGTAAATGAACGTGGGCTGCACCAGATGCTCTTCCACGTATTCGTCAAAGAAGAGATTCAGGATATCGCCCTTCTGATGCCGCTTCTCATAGTGAATCTTTCTTTCATCAGCTACGGCGCGGGCTTCCTCCAGGGAATGGATTTCGTCAAAATCCACCCCGGAATACTGCTTCACCGCTTCCACCATGGTCATGCGGGCAAAGGGCTTTTCCAGATCGATGGTCACATCGCCGTATTGCACCACGGCGGTGCCGTTGACGGCCCGGGCCACGTACCGGAACATATCCTCGGTGATATCCATCATGCCGTGGAAATCGGTAAAAGCCTGGTAGAGCTCCAGCATGGTGAATTCGGGATTGTGCTTGGGATCCATGCCTTCGTTGCGGAACACACGGCCGATTTCGTATACCCGGTCAAAGCCGCCCACGATCAGGCGCTTGAGATGCAGCTCCAGCGCGATGCGCAGGTACATGTCGATATCCAGGGTGTTGTGATGCGTAACGAAGGGCCGCGCCGCGGCGCCGCCTGCCTGGGTGTGCAGCACCGGGGTTTCCACTTCCATGAAGCCCCGGCTTTCCAGGAAGGTACGCAGGGCGGAAATGATCTGGCTACGCTTGCGGAAAGTGTCCCGCACTTCGGGATTCACCACCATGTCCAGGTAGCGCTGGCGATAGCGCAGATCCATATCGGTCAGGCCGTGGAATTTTTCCGGCAGCGGCTTCAGGCACTTGCTCAGCAGCGTCAGCTCCGTGGTATGCACGGAGATTTCGCCGGTCTTGGTTTTGAACACCCTGCCCTTCACGCTGATCACATCGCCGATATCCATGTCCTTAAAGGCGGCGTAGGCTTCTTCCCCCACGTCGTCCTTCCGGATATAGAACTGGATTTCCCCGTCTGCATCCAGCAGATGGGCGAAGGAAGCCTTGCCCATGATGCGGCGGCTCATCATCCGGCCGGCCAGGGCAACATCCTTGCCTTCAAAAGCGTCAAAATCAGCCTTGACCGCGCCGCTTTTGGCGTCGACAAAGCACTTCGTGATAAGATACGGGTCCTTTCCCTGTTCCCGAAGCGCCTTGAGTTTTTCCCGGCGGATCTGTTCCTGCTCAGAATAGGAAGGGGCATTCTGCTCCTGCGCCATGCGTGATCACCTCATTCTTTGGTGTGTGCTTTTTACAGCCTGATTTCCACGACCTTTACGTCGTAGGCGCCCTCCGGCGCTTCCACCGTCACGGTGTCGCCCACTTTGTGGCCCAGCAGCGCCGCGCCGATGGGCGACTCGTTGGAAATGCGGTTGTTCATGGGATCGGCCTCCCGGGCGCCGACGATGGTGTATTCTTCGTCCTCATTATCTTCCACAAAGTGGATGCGCACGGTGGTGCCCACGTTCACCGCTTCGGTGGAAACATCGCCCTCCAGCACCAAAGCTGTGCGGATATCGTTTTCCAGCGCGGCGATTTCCGCCTCCAGGCGGCTCTGCTCGTTCTTGGCCTCGTCGTATTCGGCGTTTTCGCTCAAATCCCCGAATCCCCGGGCTACGGAAATCTGCTCGGCCACTTCGGCACGGCGGGTCGTCGTCAGGTATTGAAGCTTTTCTTCCATTTTCCGCATGCCTTCGGCGGAAACCACGTTCTTTTTGCTGTGTTCATGCATTTCGCTCATTTTGTTCTTTCTCCTTTTCGTCCTGGGTCATTGTATTGCATCCCGCATCTGGGACAAAGCCTTCAAAAATCTGAAGATCATAGCGCCGACGCAGCCCTTCAAGCTCCTCCTGCGTCCGAACCGTCCAAGCCGCCAGGGGCACGCGGAAGAGGATTTG
Source organism: uncultured Oscillospiraceae bacterium (assembly GCA_964591355.1). Taxonomy (GTDB): domain Bacteria; phylum Bacillota; class Clostridia; order Christensenellales; family Aristaeellaceae; genus RUG563. The sequence continues at coordinate 5,744 of CAZQAM010000032.1, read as the reverse complement.
AAACAGCCTGAAAGCCAGGTTCCCTTCCGTCCGGAAATCATAAGCGATAAAATCCGGCCGGGAAAGAAAATTCATCAGCAGCCTGGCGCCGAGCCAGTATCGGATCCCACGGTGCCCATCTCCCGCCGCCCTTGCTGGATCATAGGCCAGCTGGCCGCGGATCGCTTCAGGGGCGTGCCTGCGGAACCAGCGGAGCATGCGGGGATCAAAGCTTTCCACCGACCACGCGCCCGGATACCGCCGTATGAGATGCCAGAGGGCTGCAGGCAAGGCTTTTCTATTGCCGCTGTCGGATTTCATTTCCACAATCAGCGGTGTTTGCCAGCGCTTGACGGCGTGCAGCACTTCCTCCAGCAGCGGAATGCGCGCATCCGAGCCGATAATGGAGCAGGCGCGCACCTCCTCCAGCGTCATCTCCCCAATGCGTCTGTCCACGCCGCACAGGCGTTTGAGGCTTTCATCGTGGTGCACCACCAGGCGCCCGTCCCGGGTCATGCGCACATCCAGTTCGATGCCAAACCCCTGCTGCGCTGCCCTTTCAAAAGCCGGCAGCGTGTTTTCCGGCGTTCCTTCGCCATACAGCCCCCGATGAGCGTAAAGGCCCTTCGGAAGCCTCCCTCTCCGTGCCCGTTTCCCAACAAGGCGCGGAGAAACAAGAAACAGGAAGATCAGCAGGATCCCGGCCGGAACAGCGGCAAATCCAATCATGCTTCTCTCCCCTTTGACATCAGCCCGGAAAGACCCTTTCCCAGCGCTGCCGGTATATTATACCCCATCAGCCCATCAAATGCAACCGGATAACTGCCGCATTTTATGCCGAAATTTTCTCTTTTTCGACGGATCCATGGCTTTTTCGCGGCGGCTATGGTATAATCTATTCCATGATACTTCCCTGTGCGATCCGGTGAACCCGATGCCCTGACCATCTTTCATGCGGAGGATATCATCCAGATGTATAAACGGCTGATCCGCCTATCCGGAATATTGTTTTTGTTTGCTCTCCTGCTGCCGCTGCAGGCCATGGCCCGGGATACCTCCTGTCCGCCCAGCCTGGAAATGACCGGCACAGGCGCGGAGAGAAAACCAGTTCCTCTGTATGCTGCCGACAGCCAGCGCTCCCGGGTACTGGCCAATCTTCCTTTTGGGAAAAAGTGTGCTGTTCTTGGCCAGTCAGGCAATTTTTACCGCGTGTCGTATCAGGGAAAGACAGGTTTTATCAGCAGAAAGCAGCTTTCTCTACAGGGAAAAGCGAGATCGGAGGAGCTCCCCACCATCTCGGAAGGCACCCTGTCCCTGGCGGATCCAATCCCCCGGCAGGCGGACAAAAGGCAGATCACCCTGCAGGGCCAATTGAAGTTCTCCCGGCCTGTTGAGGCACTGCAGGTATTCCTCTGGGATGAAAGGCTGCTGCGGGCAAACCGCGCGTATTTTATTTCTTTTTCTTCGCCAAGAAAAACCCTCGATGCCGCATCCCTGCAATCCCGTCTGCCATTGGACGGCGTTTCCGCAGGGCGAAAAACGGTGGTGGTTCAGGCGGTTTCGGAAGGAAAAACCTATGCCATCGCCCGCCTGCTTCTGTCCATCCGGGGAAAAGTGCCGGAGCCGGCGCACATCACCGGCAAATGCGAGGTATCGAGATGGGAAGTCACGGATGAATCGAAAAAAACCGTGTGGGAGCCCAGCGCGGCGCGGTCTTCTCTCACCGTGAAGATCCCGTCAGGCGCTTCCGCTTCCCTCTGCACCATGACCTGGAAATCCCGCCCATCCGCCGTCCGGGTGGAATGCTTTGGAGAAAACGGCCAGCGCCTGTCGGAAGCTGCCCTGGAAACCGGCTTTTACCAGGACCATATCGCCCTGCCGGAGGGCACAGGAAAAATCATCATTACGCCCTCCGGCACCTGCGCCATGAGCACCCTGCGGGTGTACGGCCCGCAGTATGACCGCAACTCTGTGCAGCAGTGGGAAAAGCTGCCGGAAAAAACCGACATCCTGTTCTTCTCAACGCATCAGGATGATGAATGGCTGTTTTTCGGCGGCGCCATCCCCTATTACGCCCATCGTGGCGCCGCTGTCGCCGTGGTATACGCCGTCAACTGCGGGCGTACCCGCTACCAGGAAGCCCTGGATGGATTGTGGGGCGCAGGGCTGAAATATCATCCGATCTTCCTGGGATGGCATAATTTCAAGCCCGAAAAAATGAAAGTTGCCCTGGGCGACTGGCATCTGCGCAACGGCGATGTGCTGAAAAAGCTGGTGCGCACCCTGCGCCGCTGCCGGCCCAAGGTGGTAGTGACCCAGGATATCCGCGGGGAATACGGCCATCCCCAGCATCAGGCCTCTGTGGATCTGATGAAAAGAGCCATCTCTCTGGCTGCCGACGAAATGTACGACCCTGATTCGGTCAACAGCATGGGCGCATGGCAGATTCAGAAAATGTATGTTCACCTGTATAAGGAAAACCAGATCACCATGAACTGGAACGTCCCCCTGGATGAACATGGCGTTATTACGCCGCTTTTCCTGGCCAAGGAAGGCTTTGACCGGCATCAGACCCAGAAAAATGGTTTCTCCATGGAAACCACCGCCAATCAGTATGACTGCCGGCTCTTCGGCCTGTATTATTCCGCCGTCGGCCCGGATATGGAAAAAAATGATTTCCTTGAAAATATTATCCCGGATTAATGGTTTCCTGATTATTTCTGCAATTCGGAGGCGCGCATGGATCGGAAATTACTGTTCATTCTGCTGTCGGCCCTTCTGCTGTTTCATTTTTCTTTTCTGCCGGCCCAGGCCGAAGGGGACCCGGATCCAGCCGCGCTTTCTTTTGAAATGACCGCCACCCTGCTGCGGTCGGAAAAGCAGGCCGCCGTCCTCTCCGGCATTGGTGAAAAATCCTTCGCCAGGCTCCAGCGAGGGGATGTTTGCCGGGTGATCGGCTGGAAAGGAAATTTCTATAAAGTCATTTTTAATGGCAGGACCGGCTACATCCGCAAATCGGTCCTTGCTTTGAGCGGACGGCAAACCGAAGAACCCCTGAAAGAAGAATTGCTGAGCGAATTGACCCTTCAGAACTATGTGCCCTCCCAGCGGGACGCCAAAAATCCGGTATTGAAAGGCACCCTGCGGGCAGGGAGGAAGCTGGATTCCCTTTACTTTTTTGTCTGGGATGCCCGCAGGCTGCAGGTGGAAAAGGCGCTTTTCATTCCCCTTTCCGAACCCACGGATACCGTCAGCGCTTCGTTCCTGACGCGGCATATTGCCATGGACGGCATCACGGGCGGGAGAAAAATCTACGTGCTGGAAGGAAGCGCGGGCGGCGAAACGACCGTGCTGTTCCGCACCCCCTGCGTCGTCCGCGGAAATCTCAGCGAGCCGGCGCATGTGACGGACCGCTGCCGCGTCTCCTCCTCCCAGGTCCTGTCTGGAAACATCAAAACCAGCTGGAAGCCAAACAGCCCCGATGTTCCCCTGACGGTGGAAATCCCGCCGGAGGCCGGTGCCCGCCTGATGACCCTGGAATGGACCCAGCCGCCCGCCTCCTTTACCGTTGAAATGTACGCAAAGGACGGAAGCTTGCTGTCTTCAATGCAAAAACAGACCGGTTTCTATGCCGATTCAATCTCTTTGACGCAGGACGTGCGCAAAGTGAAGGTTTTTGTCAGGGACAGCAGCAGGGACTGCGGCATCATCTGCCTGCGGGTATATCCCGAACAGTACGCCGCGCATGCCGTGCAGCAATGGGAGCCGATGCCGGAAAAAATCGACCTGATGGCAGTTTCCGCTCATCAGGATGACGAGCTGCTGTTTCTGGGCGGCACAGTGCCTTATTCCTGCGCCATGGGCAGGAAAACGGCCATGGTCTACCTGGCCAACGGCGGCCGGCAGCGCTGCCGGGACGCCTTGGACGGCATGTGGACGGCGGGCCTCAGATACCATCCCGTGTTCTTCAACTGGAGCGATGCCAAGGTATCCAGCCTGAAAGCCAGCGAAGACCGCTGGCGGAAGGACAACGGCAACGTGGATCCCCGGGTCACTATCGTGCGCCTGATTCGGCAGTACCGCCCCGATGTCATCGTCACCCAGGATCTGGAGGGCGAATACGGCCATAATCAGCATAAGCTTTCGGCGCTTCTGTGGGCCGAATCGGTGCACCTTTGCAAAGATCCCGCCTTTGATCCGGAATCCGCCGGGCAGTGGGGCGTGTGGGACGTCAAAAAGATGTATGTGCATCTTTACCCGGACAATCAGATCACCATGGATTGGGACCAGCCGGTGGATGATACATCGCCTTTTACCTATTGGATGGTCATCAAGGACGCCTACAGCAAGCACCGCAGCCAGCAGACGGCCTATTCCCTGGAGAAACACGGCAGATGGTACGACAACCGTGTTTTCGGCCTGTATTATACCTCTGTGGGGCCTGACGTGAAGAAAAACGATTTCTTTGAGAATATCCCCGGAAACTGACGCATTTTCATGTTTCCCTTCTTTGCCCGCCGCGTTGACCGCGTCGGGTATTTTGTGTTATACTGTATTCTGTTTGATATAGATTCTGCAAGCGGGCAGACGCCCCGGAAAGGATACAGACCTTGGCAAACAAAAAGACAATTCCACCGACCGGATTTGAAAACATGGATTTATCCGATGAGATCCTCCGTGCCGTGGCCAAAATGGGATTTACCCAGGCCACGCCCGTGCAGGAAAAGACCATTCCCATCATGATGGAAGGGCACGACGTGATCGCCATTGCCCCCACGGGAACAGGCAAGACCTGCGCCTTCGGCATTCCCATGCTGGAGTATATTTCCTTGACCGATACCCGCATTCAAGAGGTCGTTCTGGCCCCCACCCGGGAACTGGCCCTGCAAATCGGGGAAGAAATGCAGAAGCTTTCCGCGTTCATCCCTGAAGTGCGCATCGCGGTGCTGTACGGCGGGCAGCCCATTTCGAAGCAGATGAGCCAGCTGAAGCGCAAACCGCAGATCATCGTCGCCACGCCGGGCCGCATGCTGGATCATCTGCACCGGGGCACAGCGTCGCTCAGCGCCGTGCATACGCTGGTCATTGATGAAGCCGACGAAATGCTGAAAATGGGCTTTGTGAAGGACGTGTGCCGGATCATAGAATCCATCCCCCCGGCCCGGCAGTTCGTGATGTTCTCCGCCACCACCAACCAGGATGTAATGACCATTTCCTGGAAATACCAGCATGAGCCGGTGGAGATCACCATTCCCGCCACCAAGGAAAACAAGCCCCAGATCACCCAGTACGTGATTCCTGCCGAGCGGGATAAGAAATACGATCAGCTTTTGTATCTGCTGGATTCCGACGTGTACGGCCGGATCATGATTTTCACCAATACCAAGGATATGTGCCGCCGGCTCAGCGAAAGGCTGAACAAGACCGGCTATAAAACCGAGGCGCTTCACGGCGATATTCCCCAGTCCAAGCGCAACCAGGTGATGACCGGGTTCAAGCGGGGCCGCTTCCCCATCCTGGTCTGCACGGATGTGGCCGCCCGGGGCATTGACGTGGACGATGTGGAAGCGGTGATCAATTACGATTTGCCCAATGAAAACGAATATTACCTGCACCGCATCGGCCGCACCGGCCGGGCCCGGAAGCACGGGGTGGCCTTTACCCTGCTGAGCTTTTCCGAAAGCGTGCGCCTGGATGAGATCCTCAAATATATGAACAGCCAGCCGACCTACCTGAAATTTGACGATCTGGGCGTTTTGCGCACC
>CAZQAM010000031.1:0-9324 GCA_964591355.1 uncultured Oscillospiraceae bacterium | reverse complement strand
CGGGCGGGCCAGGTGCTGATCGCGGGGGAGGAACAGAGCGCGGGGGAGGAAAAAACGGCGGTGAAGGCCCGGGGCGCGGTCACCGCCCGGGTGTGGGTCACTGCCCGGGTGCGGCTGCCTTTGACAGGATTCCGGTCCGTCCCCACCGGGCGGGAAACGCGGCGGCGGGTGCTGACGGCGCCCTTTTTTTCTTACAGCTTTCAGCAGACGCCTTCCTATCTCACCTGCGACCGGGAGGTGGAAATCCTGCCGCTGGGAGGCGCGTGGATCCCGGTGGAAATGAAAAGAGAAACGTATATCGAAGCGGCGCTGGAAAAGGAGAGGCGCCCGGATGAGGAAGTGCTTGCGGAGGCGGAAGAGGCGGCGCTGCGCCTGTTGAATGAGCGCCTGAAAAACGAAGAAACAGTTGACAAATGGATTAATTTCCGTATGATAGAAGGGGATACTATGGTGGTGGAGGCCGTGGGAGAAACCCTGCGCCAGATCGGCCGCTGCCAAAAAACCGTACCGTAAGGAGATGCCAGGCAAGAAGTGCAGTTATCGCTGGAAAACATGGAAGCTTACAGGACCCTCTTTGGCATGAACGACCGGAATATGGCGGTGCTGGAGCAGGAACTCAATGTGCAGGTGACCCTCCGGGAGCAGGAACTGAAGATCGAGGGCGACGCGGAGGATCAGGCCCTGGCCGGGCAGGTGATCGCCAAATTGATCGATATGCTGCGCCGGGGTGAGAGCATCGATTTGTCCCGCATCCGCTATGCCGCAGCGCTGGCCCGGGAAGGCCGGCTGGATGAAATAGAAGATCTTTTGTCCGACGTGGTGGCCATCACCCACCGGGGCCGCCGCATTCAGTGCAGAACCCTGGGGCAGAAAGAATATGTCAGCGCCGTGCGGGACGGGGAGCTGACCCTGGCTGTTGGCCCCGCGGGCACCGGCAAAACCTACCTGGCCATGGCCATGGCCGTGGTGGCGCTGAAAAACAAGGAAGTGGAGCGCATCGTGCTGACCCGGCCCGCCGTGGAAGCGGGGGAAAGGCTGGGTTTCCTGCCCGGGGATATGACGCAGAAGGTGGACCCCTATTTGCGGCCGCTCTACGACGCGCTCTACGAGATCATGGGCGTGGAAAGCTACCAGCGGCTGCTGGAGCGGGGCACCCTGGAAGTGGCGCCCCTGGCGTTCATGCGGGGACGCACCCTCAGCGACGCATTTATCATCCTGGATGAAGCGCAGAATACCACCCCGGAACAGATGAAAATGTTTCTGACCCGGCTGGGCGCGGGCTCCCGCTGCATCGTGACGGGGGATATCAGCCAGATCGACTTGCCCAAGGGCAAAAAAAGCGGCCTCACGGAGGCCATCGAGGTGCTCAGGGGCGTGGAAGGCATTCATATCGTGGAACTGACGGCAAAAGACGTGGTGCGCCATGAACTGGTGCAGAAAATCGTGCGTGCCTATGAGGCTTTTGAATCAAAGGAAGGAACAGAAACATGAGCAATGACGGCAAAGCGCCCGCCAGAAAACGGGGCAGCCTGAGGGCCTATCTGCGCTCCTCTTCTGCCACGCATCTGCTGGTCTGCGTTCTGGGCGCGGCGGTGCTGCTGGCCATGTTCGAGGCAGCCATCGTTCCCGTTCGGTACAACCTCAGCGTGGGCATGGTGCCCTCCAGCACCATCGCCGCCACCAAGGATGTGGTGGACGAGATCAGCACCCAGCAGAAAAGGGAAGAGGCTGCCAGCCAGGTGACGCCCACCTACCGCTATCAGGAGGGGGTCACAGAAGCGGTGCTGGCCGATTTTGAACAGATTTTCGCGCAGCTGAAGGCGGTGCGCCAGTACGGCGACACCCTGCCCGACCAATCCCAAACCCGCCTCTATTCCCGGGAGGAGATGCAGTACGCCCGGGATATGCTGACGCTGATTTCCCTGCAGGATTACCAGCTGACCAATCTGCTGCACGCCACCCCGGAAGAACTGGAGGAGGCCTATTCCCTGGTGTACGGCGCGCTGCAGAGCACGATGCTGAGCCGCGTTACCGAGGGGCAGGAAAGCGCCGCTGCGAATAACATCCGGCAGATCGTGAACTACCGTATTTCTCCTTCCCTGGGCAATTACGTGATTCCCCAGGTTTTGACGGTATGCATCCGGGCCAACATGCTCATTGATCAGGAAGCCACCGAAATGGCCCGGGACGCCGCCCGGGAGGCGGTGGAACCGGTAGTGTACAAGCAGGGGCAGAATATCGTGGTCCGGGGCGAAGGCCGCATCACCGCCAATCAGCTGGCCATGCTGTCCACCCTGGGGCTGCTGACCGGCGGCGTGGTGGATCTGCCCATGTACCTGGGGGCGGCGCTGCTGGTGATTTTGACGCTGACGCTGATGTTTTATCTCCTCCGGCGCCGGGGAGGCAGCATCCTGCATGACACGGCCCGGCTGCTGCTTTTGCTCTTGGTCATGATCATCAGCATGGGGCTGTGCATCCTGGCGCGGCTGATCAACGCGTATCTGTCGCCGCTTCTTATGTGCGCGCTGCTGATGACGGTGCTGCTGGGGCTGCGCGCCGGCCTCATCTGCCATGTCGCCCTGACGGTGCTGGTGGCGGCCCTGGCCGCCGGCGGCAGCCAGGAGTTCACCGAAGTCATGGTGGAATTGATCGTATGCGGGCTGCTGAGCGGCGTGGCAGCGGCGCTGATGGTCAGCGTGAAGGTGAGCCGCAGCTGGATGATGCTCAGCGGGCTGCTGGGCTGCGCGGTGGATTTTCTGGCCATCCTGGCGCTGGGGCTGATGACGGCCAGCGAGCTGAGCGGATATTTGAACCACGCGCTGTGGAAGGTGGGAGGCTCCGTGCTGGCCACGCTGCTGAGCATCGGGCTGCAGCCGCTGCTGGAAATGCTGTTCAATCTGCCCACGCCCATGAAGCTGCTGGAATTGTCCAATCCCAACCAGCCGCTGCTGCGCAGGCTGCTTCTGGAGGCGCCGGGCACCTATCATCACGCCACCATCGTATCCAACCTGGCGGAGGCCGCCGCCGAAGCGGTGGGGGCCAACCCGCTGCTGGCCCGCGTGGGCGGCCTGTATCATGATATCGGCAAACTGAAGCGCCCCTCCTTTTTTACCGAGAACCAGCTGGGCGGCATCAACGCCCATGATCATACCGACCCGCAGGTGTCCGCCGCCATCATCACCAGCCATACCAAGGACGGCGTGGCCCTGGCGAAGGCCTACCGGCTGCCTTTGGAAGTGCAGACCATTATCGCCGAGCATCACGGAGATACGCCGGTGATGTATTTTTACCACAAAGCCCTGCAGCAGGCCGACGGAAAGCCTGTCGATATCAACACCTTCCGCTATGACGGCCATCCGCCCCGCACCAAGGAAGGGGCCGTGGTGCTGCTGTGCGATACCATCGAAGCGGCCGTGCGCACCATGAAAAACCCCACCACCGAAGGTATCGAGGAATTCATTGTGAAGCTGGTGCGGGGAAAGCTGGAGGACGGCCAGCTCAGCGACAGCCCCCTGACGCTGCGGGATATCGACCGGATCTGCGCCGCCGCCACCACGGTGCTGGTGGGTGTGTTCCATGAGAGGATCGAATACCCCACGGCAGAGGAGGGCGCGCCGCAAAGGATCATCCATCCGGCGGAAGCCCAGTCCCCCGCTGCGGATGACGCCCCGGCGGAAGAGGCCCCGGTGATCATTCCCAGCCCCGTGCCGGAAAAGCTGAACGTGGTGGAAGTGGAAAAGCAGGACCCGGTCCCCGTGGTGGTGCCTGAAATGCCGGAAACCCCGGTGGAGGTGGAAATGCCGCCCGCCATCGGGCCGGTGGAGATCGACGAATTGATCCAGCCGGTGGAGCCGCTGCAGGTCTTGCAGCCGGAGGAGCAGGCGCCGCCTGAGCAGGATCTGTCCGGGGAGGATCCGCTATGACGGCCCGCCTGGACATCCAATGGGATGGAGAGCCCGTTGCCGGCGCGGAGGAAATGCTCAGGAAAGTCGCCGCGGCATGCGTCCGGGAGGAGGGGCTCACCCTGCCCGTTTACTCGCAGCTGCGGGTGACGGACGACGCGGCCATCCGGGATATCAACCGGGAACACCGGGGGGTGGACCGGGCGACGGACGTATTGAGCTTTCCCACCACCGACGCGCATCCGGGGTGCACCCTGGGCCAAAACAGCAAAAAACTCCTGCGGGAGCGGGATGAAACGGGGCTGTGCTTCCTGGGGGATATCGTGATCTCCCTGGACCGCGCAGAAGAGCAGGCGGCGGAATACGGCCACAGCCTGCAGCGGGAACTGGGCTATCTGACCGCCCACGCCCTGTTTCATCTGATGGGCTATGACCATATGAACGATGCGGACAGGGAAAGGATGCGCGCCATGGAAGAAAAAGCGCTGGCGGCCGCGGGGGCGGCCCGCTTCACTGATGATGAGTTGGTTTCCCTGGCGCAGGAGGCCATGGCGTTTTCCTATTCGCCCTATTCCCATTTCAAGGTAGGGGCGGCGCTGCTGGCGAAAGACGGGCGGGTGTTCAAGGGTTGCAATATAGAAAATGCTTCCTTCGGCGCCACCAACTGCGCCGAGCGCACCGCCCTGTTCAAGGCGGTCAGCGAGGGGGCCAGGGAATTCACCGTCCTGGCCATCGCCGCGGAAAAGGATCTGCCCTGGCCCTGCGGCCTCTGCCGCCAGGCGCTGAATGAATTTGCCCCGGATCTGCGGGTGATCGTCGCCTGCGGGGACAGGCGGGAAGAAGCGCCGCTGCGGGATTTGCTGCCCCACGGCTTCGGCCCGGCCCAGGGCACGGGGGAATACCTGGGAAAAGAATGACAGAGGATCGGATACCATGCAAAAGAATGCTGATTTTCATTCAGGGTTTGCCACCATCGTAGGCCGGCCCAACGTAGGCAAATCCACCCTGCTCAATACCCTGGTGGGGGAAAAGGTGGCCATTACCTCCAGCCGTCCCCAAACCACCCGGAACCGGGTGATGGGCGTCATGGGAGGCGAAAACTGCCAGATCGTGTTCGTTGACACGCCCGGCATCCATAAGCCCCGCACCAAGCTGGGGGAATTCATGGTGCAGTCCATCGAGGAGGCCATGGAGGGCATCGACGCCCTGCTGGTGCTGCTGGATGTCACCGCTATCGGGCCCCATGACCGCAGCATCGTGGAAGAAATGAGCCATAAAAAGGTATATAAGCTGCTTGTGCTCAACAAGATCGACCTGGTGGAAAAGCAGAAGCTGCTGGGAATGATAGAGGAATTCAGAGACGCCGCCTATGACGGCATTATCCCCGTCAGCGCCAAAACGGGGGACGGCGTTGCCGAATTGAAGCGGGAGCTGGCGGCTCACCTGCCCCTGGGCCCCCGGTATTTCCCCGACGATATGCTCACCGACCAGCCGGAAAGGGACATCTGCGCGGAGCTCATCCGGGAAAAGGCTCTGCGGAACCTGCGGGACGAAGTGCCCCACGGCATCGGCGTGGAAATGATGGCCATGAAGCAGGAAAACGATCATTTCATGGAAATCGACGCCACCATTTACTGCGAAAAGGATTCCCATAAAGGCATCATCATCGGCAGAAAAGGCGCCATGCTGCAGAAAATCGGCGCGGAAGCCCGGGCCGATATCGAAGAGCTGCTGGGCATGCATGTGAATCTGCAACTGTGGGTGAAGGTGCGCCCCGGCTGGCGGGACAGCGCCGAGGATCTCAAAACCCTGGGCTACGTGCAGAACCGGTAAAGGGGCCGCCTGAGAAGAAGCGAAGGATGGAAAGCTGCCTGGTGAAAGCGAATTGCTTCATGCTGTTTGGACCGGACAGGAGGAGATCACAGTGAAAACAGCCTCCCCGCATCGCCTTTGGATTGTTTTGCTGATCGCAGCGCTGATGTTTTCAGCCTTGCCGGCCGCCCTGGCACAGGAAGATCCGGAATCCGGCGACCGATCCCCGGTGGTCATTTACAGCCAGCCATCTTCCGCGAAAGTGATCCTGGGCGGCTGGAATGCTGTTTTTTCCGTGACTGCCGATGGAGCAGAGCAGTATCAGTGGCAGGTGGAAAAGGATGACGGCTGGAAGGATATTGCCGGCCAGACCAAGGCGCGGCTGGTCCGCTCAGCCGTGAAGGAAAACAACGGAAAGCGCTTCCGCTGTGCCCTGACGGGGCCGGACGGAGAAATCTGCTATACCAGCGCCGCCGAAATGAGGGTGGCGTCCGAAGGCGGAATCGTGCAGTTCGGACGCTATGAGCAGGACAACAAAAAGAACAACGGGCTGGAGCCCATCGAATGGCAGGTGCTGAAGATCCGGAAAAGCAAGGCGCTCCTCATCAGCCGGTACGCCCTGGATGCCCAGCCCTTCCACAAAACGCAAAAAACAAATAAATGGGAAAAGTGCTCCCTGCGGACTTGGCTGAACAGTACCTTTTATCAGACAGCGTTCAGCGACGATGAGCAGGAAGCCATTCTGACGACCAAGGTTGACAATGGGAAGGGTCAGGTGAAATGGAAAATCGCCGGCGGCAAAGACACCAGCGACAAGATCTTCCTTTTGAGCGAAACGGAGGCTTACCAGTATTTCAGGAGCGGAAACGCCAGGCTTTGCAAAGCCACCGCCTATGCGCAGGCGAGGGGCGCGCATATTTACAACGGCGTATGCGACTCGTGGTGGCTGCGGTCTCCGGCGAATACAGGCTTTCGCGCGTGCACGATCTATGAAGACGGCGGCGGGATGGTCATGTTTCCTGTGGATGACAAGGGAGTGGGCGTCCGTCCCGCTTTGTGGGTGGATCTGAACGCGGAGCTGAATTGACCTGCTTTTCTCTCCCAAATGGGCCGGCGAATATGCCGGTCCGTTTTTATGCTTGTATTATAGGAAAACCTGTGATAAAATTGTGCAGAAAAAAAACAATCGCCGGCGAATGCCGGCAAAATTGAGGGGGATGTTTTTCGTGCACGAAACCAAAAAGCTTTCCCGGGGCAAGGTATGGTGTTTTGCCATCGGGCAGTTCGGCTGGTCCATTTTAAGCGCGCTGATTTCCAGTTTCCTGGTGGCCTTTTATCAGCCGGACCCGGCTACCCAGGCCGCCGGCCAGCCGATCTTTATTCCCCAGGGCCTGGTGATTTTCGGGATCCTGACCATCCTGGGCGCCATCACCTGGTTCGGCCGGATCTTTGACGCCGTCACCGATCCCTGGATCGCCTCCAAATCCGACCGGCACAGGAGCAAGGCGGGGCGCCGCATTCCCTTCATGCGGATGGCCGCGCTTCCCTTTGCCGTTGTCACGGTGCTGACGTTCTGGTCGCCCATCCAGGGGGAAAGCTGGATCAATGCGGCCTTCCTCTTTGTGATGCTGACGCTTTTCTATCTCTTTATGACCATGTACTGCACGCCCTACAACGCCCTGATCCCCGAATTGGGCACGGAGCAGAAAACGCGGATGGCCATTTCCACCGCAATTTCCTTCACCTTCATCGCCGGCATGGCGCTGGCCTACATGGCGCCCATGATCTGGGGCATGCTGGAAGGCCCCCTGGGCAGCCGGGTGCTGGCCATCCGGGTCACCTTCACGGGCATGAGCCTGATCGGCCTCATCTGCATGTTCGTGCCGGTATTCACCATCCGGGAAACGGATTATGTCACCGCCCAGCCCAGCCAGTCGACTGCCATGCAGTCCCTGGCGGCAACCTTCCGCAACAAGGATTTCCGCATTTTCGTGGCGTCGGATATCGTATATTTCCTGGGCATCACCATGTTCCAGAACGCCATGCTGTATTTTGTCACGTCGCTTTTGAAGCTGCCGGAGAGCATGTCCACCCTGTACTTCGTTGGGATGACGGCGCTGAGCGTCCTGTTCTATCCGCTGGTGAGCACATTGACCCCCAAGTACGGCAAGAAAAAACTGATCCTCATCGCCTTTGGCATTTTTACCCTGGCCTTTGCCTACACGGCGGCGCTGGGCACCTTCCTGCCCCTGCCCGCGGAGATCCAGGGCTACATCCTGTGCCTGCTGGCGGCGCCCGCCATGGCGATTTTCGGCATCCTGCCCCAGGCGGTGGTGGCCGATATCGCCGAGTGCGACGAACTTGAAACCAGGGAGAACCGCAGCGGCATGTTCTACGCCGCCCGCACGTTCTCCATGAAAATGGGCCAGGCCGTGGCCATGCTGCTGGTCACCTCCCTGGGCACCATCAGGCAGGATATCGGCCTGGGCTACCGGATCATCGCCATTGCCGCCGCCTGCGTGTGCGTGCTGGGCGGCGTGCTGTTCGCCATGTACAATGAAAAGCGGGTTTACAGCAAGATCCTGAAAAAATAAGGAGAAAAGCACACGATGACGGATTCTGATTTTTTCAATCCCGACGGCCTGATCCTCAGCGCCCATTACCGGGAGACCATGGAGCAGGAAGTGCTGCCCTATCTGCAGGCCCGGCAGAAGGATACCGTGCTGACAGGGGACGGGGGCACGCCGCTGTTTGTATCCAACTTTGCTGCCAATGAGCCCCGGGGCACCGTGGTGATCGTGCACGGGTTCACGGAAAACGCCTTCAAATTTTCCGAGCTGATCTTTTCCCTGCTGAAAAACGGCTTCAATGTCTGCGCCTACGACCAGCGGGGCCACGGCCGCTCCGGCCGGGATGAAAAAGTGAAGGCCGACCTTTCCCTGACCCATGTGGACCGGTTTGAGGCGTATGTAAAGGATCTGGAAATCGTGTGCGGTCAACTGATGCAGCGCCCCATCGCGGCGTTTGCCCATTCCATGGGCGGGGCGGTGGTGAGCCTGTTTCTGGAAAGCCATCCCGGGGTATTTGACCGGGCGGTGCTGTGCTCTCCCATGATCGCCCCCAACAGGGGCGGGCAGCCGCTGGCGGCGGCGTTCATGCTGTGCCGGGGCGCCGGGCTGCTGGGCAAGGGCAAACGCCGTCTCCTCACCAGCAAGCCCTATCATGGGCCGGAGGATTTCGACACCTCCTGCGCCACGGGGAGAGAGCGGTTTGACTGGTATGACGCCGTGAAGGAAGCGCGCCCGGAATTCCACAACAACGGGCCCACCTACCAATGGACACTGGAAGCGCTGAAGGTGACCAAAAAGATCCTCCGGCCCGGGGCGGTGGAGAGGATCGATATTCCCGTCAAAGTGTACGGGGCGGAAGAGGATCACAGCGTGCTGCCCGAAGCGCAGGCGGCTTTCGCGAATCGTTTGAAGCACGGCGGGCGCAGGGTGGTGGCCGGCTCCCGCCATGAGATCTACCGCTCCGGCGATGACGTATTGTTCCCCTGGTGGCATGAGATCCTTGAGTTTTTGAAAGAAACATAAAAGAAAAAGCCTCCTGG
>CAZQAM010000030.1:0-9406 GCA_964591355.1 uncultured Oscillospiraceae bacterium | reverse complement strand
TTCTATTCCACGGGGACGGTGCCTGCGTTGCGCCGGCTATATCGGAAGCCATTCTGGGCATCATGCTGTACCGAAAAGTGAATCAGATCCTGAACAGCAAATGCAGGCCCCTGTGAAATAAGATAGGAGCGACACGCATGAAAAAAAGAATTATGACCGTATTTGGCACGCGCCCGGAGGCCATTAAGATATGCCCCCTGATCAATGAAATGAAAAAGCGCCCTTCCCTGGAGGTCATCGTTTGCGTTACCGCCCAGCACAGGCAAATGCTGGATCAGGTGCTGAAAACCTTCCGGGTCACACCGGATTATGATCTCAACATCATGAAAAACCGGCAGACGCTGTTCGACATCACCACGAGCATTCTCAACGGCATCAAAGAAATCCTGGAGAAAGAAAAGCCTGACGTGGTTCTGGTGCACGGGGATACCAGCACCACATTCGTGACGGCGCTGGCCTGCTTCTATCTGCAGATTCCGGTAGGCCATGTGGAAGCGGGGCTGCGGACGTACAATATTTATTCTCCCTTCCCCGAGGAGTTCAACAGAGAAGCGGTATCCATCATCAGCCAATACAATTTCGCGCCGACGCCGCTGAGCAGAGAAAATCTGCTCCGGGAGGGGCGCCGGGGCGACACCATTTATGTGACTGGGAACACAGTGATCGACGCAATGCAGCACACGGTGAAAGAAGATTACGCACATCCCGAGCTCGATTGGGTGGGCAAGGATAAGCTGATCTTCATTACAGCCCATCGCCGCGAAAACCTCGGCGCGCCCATGCATCGTATGTTCCGGGCCATCCGCCGGGTATTGGACGAGCACCCGGATTGCAAAGCGGTTTATCCGATCCATATGAACCCGGCAGTGCGGGAAGCGGCCGAAGAAGAGCTGGGCGGGTGTGACCGGATTCACATCATAGAGCCCATTGAAGTTTTTGATTGTCACAACTTTGAAGCCAGAAGCTTCCTTTGCCTCACCGATTCGGGAGGAATCCAGGAAGAATGCCCCTCTTACGGCGTGCCGGTGCTGGTCATGCGGGATACGACGGAACGGCCCGAAGGGGTGGACGCCGGAACGCTGAAGCTGGTGGGTACAGACGAAGAAGTGATTTATCGGGCCTTCACCGAGCTGCTGACCAATGAAGCGGCTTACAAGGCCATGAGCGGAGCGGTCAACCCCTACGGAGACGGCCACGCCTGCGAGCGGATCGCCGATATCCTGGAGGGCAAGGAATACACTCCCTGGATCGCAAAAGGGTAATCCCTGGTTGGAACAGTCATGAAGTGCATTTTGGAGGTGATGTCGTGAATATCGCTGTGATTTTTGCCGGCGGCACCGGCCAGCGGATGAATACCAAGACAAAGCCCAAACAGTTCCTGGAGCTTCACGGGAAACCCATCATCATATACACCCTGGAGCACTTCGACCGCCACGAAATGATCGACGGAATCATCGTGGTGTGCGTGGAAGGCTGGATCGATTACTGCCGGAGCCTGATAGAGAAATTCCATATTGAGAAGGTCAAGGCCATTATCCCCGGCGGGGAAACCGGCATGCTTTCAAGATTCAACGGTATCAGGAAAGCGGCGGAACTGTATCCCGACGATACGGTGTGCCTCATGCACGACGGCGTAAGGCCGATGATCGATCATGATATCATCAGCCGGAATATTGAATCGGTCGAGAAATACGGCTCTGCCGTTACGGTGGCGCAGGCCATTGAAACCATTGCGGTGCGGGGCGCTGACAACAGGGTCGGGCAGATCATGGACCGCAGCAGGTGCCAGATGGCCAAAGCGCCGCAGTCTTTCCGGCTGGGAGAGCTGCTCAGGGTACATCAGCAGTCCATTGACGCCGGAATAACGGATTGCATCGACACGGCTTATCTGATGCAGCTGAACGGCCACGATCTGTATACGGTAGAGGGGTCGTCGGAGAACATCAAGATCACCACGCCGACTGATTTCTATGTTTTCAGAGCGCTGATGGATATCCGGGAAAACGCGCAGATACTTGGAGTATAGCCATGATGAACACAGTTCAAACGGAAGACTGCCGGAATATCGGCAGCCTTGAATGGATCGACTGGAATCAGTTCAGAGACAAAACTTTTCTGATTACGGGTTCCACCGGATTAATCGGCTCCAATCTCGTGAATGCCGTGGCCTATAACAGCCAGAATAAGGGGCTCGGCATCAGCCTGATCCTGCCCGTCCGCAATGTGGCCTCTGCCAGCGGCCAATTCGGGTGGACGGGCGCCGAGGTGATCCCCTATCGCCTCGGGTCGGAACTGAATGTGGACAAACCGGTTGATTATATCGTTCACCTGGCAAGCCCGACAAGCTCGAAGTTTTTCACGGAAAAGCCTGTGGATACCCTGACGGCCAATATAGAGGGAACGGACGCACTGCTGGCCTTCGCCAGGCGCTGCCGGGTGAAAAAGTTCATCAGCCTGTCCTCCATGGAGGTCTATGGCTTTCCGGAAAAAGGCCGTCCCGTGAAAGAGAATAACCTTGGCGCCTTTGAAACCATGAACGCCCGGAACAGCTATCCCATTGCGAAGATCGCCAGCGAGGCGCTGTGCTACGGCTATTTTGCGCAGTATGGTGTTCCCTCAGTGGTTTTGCGTGCGACGCAGACCTTCGGGCCGGGCGTCCGGTATGATGACGGGCGCGTTTTTGCGCAATTCATGCGATGCGCCCTGGAAAAGAAAAATATCGTGCTGAAATCCGCAGGCCTGACCGAACGCAGCTATCTGTACACCGCTGATGCGGTGTCCGCTATCCTGGTGAGCCTGTTGAAGGCCGAACCTGGCCAGGCGTACACCGTTGCGAATCCGGACTCCTATTGCTCCATCAGGGAAATGGCCAGTCTGGTAGCCGATCAGATCGCTGAAGGTCAGATCCAGGTGGAGTTCGATCTTGCTGAAGACATCGAAAAGCTCGGGTACGCCGGGACGCTGTACATGGATCTGGACGTGGAAAAAATCGGGCGCCTGGGCTGGCGCCCGGCCACAGGCCTTCGGGAAATGTACGAAAGAATGATCAGGGGACTTGAAATGGAAAAATGACAGCCGCCCAGCGCAGAAAAACTTCTGACGCTGCTGGCATGGCATTTGAAATCAAACGGAAAAGGCACAAACAAGGGGATACTTTTATGCGGACGGCAGGCATGGAGAAAGAAAAGACAAACAGTCCCTTGGCAAACAGACAGGCCGGCAATAACTGTCTCAATCTGATCCGGATCCTCGCTGCGTTTCAGGTGATGCTCGGCCATATCATTGAGCACATCGGATTATCCGGCAATGCGGCTTTCCTGCAGTGGATCCGCTTTCCAAGCGGCGTTCCCATTTTCTTTGTGATTTCCGGTTTTCTCATGTGGTTTTCTGTCGGAAGATCCAGAACTTACGGCCAATTTTTGAAGAAACGCTTTTGGAGGATATATCCTGAACTGTGGGGAGCGGTCATTGTTGAAATCATCGTGCTTCTTCTTTTGTATCATGATTGGGATATAAAAAGCCTGCTCCTCTTTGCCTTCGGGCAGGCATCCGTATTTCAATTCTGGACCCCCGGCTCATTGCGCGGCTATGGAGTCGGAACGCCCAACGGGGCGCTGTGGACCATCGGCGTGATGATTCAGTTTTACCTTGTTGTCTGGTTCTTCTATCGGCTGATGAAGAACAGGAAAATGGCTGTGTGGATGATCGTCCTTGCGGTTTCTTTTGCAGTGAGCTGGGCGGGAGACTTTATAACGCACCGCGCCGCTCAAAACCCTGTCATCGGAAAGCTGTACGGCCAGACGTTTATTCGCTATTTCTGGCTTTTCTGTTTCGGAATGCTGATTGCCGAATTCAAGGACAGGCTGCTGCCGGTCCTCCGGAAATACTGGTATGTTTCCCTGATTGTCGCATACCTGTTCTTCCGGACGGAATGGGATTTGTTTTCGGGATATTATCTTGGCTGGAGTCTGTTTTTGACAGCGGGGGCGTTAGGGTTCGCGTATCGCTTTCCAAGGCTGTCCATTCAGCCGGACATCTCCTATGGGCTCTTCCTTTATCATATGACCATCGTCAATTTGTTTGTGTGCTTTGGATGGGTTGGGAACTGGATCTGCGCGATCCCCATTGCGGCAATTTCCATATTGCTGGCTTATTTGTCGACTGTGACCGCCGGAAGAATCTCTGCAGGCAGGAGACGGAAGATTTCATTGACCGCTCAGGATGGATGACCTCGGGAACCGAAGAAACATAAAAACGATAAACCATATCAAGCCCGCGGCTGCTGTGGAAAGAAGGAGATACGCATGCAAAACATCACCGAAGCGTTTAAAGACAAAATTCTCGTGATCACCGGAGGAACGGGCAGCTTTGGCTCAACCGTTCTCAAGCATTTTCTCACCTCATCCATCGGGGAAATCCGCATCTTCAGCCGTGACGAGAAGAAACAGGATGGGATGCGGCATGCGCTGCAGGCGCAGTATCCGGAGCATGCCGGGAAGGTCAAATTCTTCATTGGCGACGTCAGGAACATCGATTCGGTCCGCGATGTGATGTACAATGCCAATTATGTGTTCCACGCCGCGGCCCTCAAGGAAGTTCCCTCCTGCGAGTTTTTCCCCATGGAGGCCGTGAAAACAAACATTCTCGGCACCGACAACGTCATATCGGCGGCGGTGGAAAACCAGGTGGAACGGGTGGTGTTCCTGTCCACGGACAAAGCGGCGTATCCTATCAATTCCATGGGCATGACCAAAGCGGTTGCCGAAAAAATAGTCGGCGCCAGAGCGCAGGTGGCCTACGAGCGCGGCGGCACCGTGCTTTGCTGCACCAGGTACGGCAACGTCATGTGTTCCCGGGGCTCTGTGATCCCGCTGTTCATCGATCAGATCAAGCGGAAGGCTCCTATCACCATCACCGACCCCGGCATGACGCGGTTCCTGATGAATCTTGACGAAGCGGTGGACCTCGTTGCCTTTGCCTTCGAGCACGCGGAGCCGGGAGATTTGTTCATTCAAAAAGCCGATGCCTGCACCATCGGCGATCTGGCCAAGGCCGTGATGAAGCTTTTCGGGGAAACCGAATGCAGGCTGATCGGATCACGGCATGGGGAGAAATTGTATGAAACCCTGATGACCCGGGAAGAAAGGCCGCGAAGCACGGATATGGGCCGCTATTTCCGCATCAGCCCCGACGCCAGGGGGCTGAACTACGATAAGTTCTATGTGCAGGGCACAGTGCGGACCGAGGGCGACGAAGCATACACGAGCCATAACACAACCCGGCTGGATGTGGACGGCGTGGCTGCGAAGATTCTGAGCACAGACTATGTTCGGGAAGAGCTCGAAGGCAGGCCGCATCTGGTGGAAGCCTGAAAAAACATTTCTCACAGGAATATGCTTTGCCCAGGAAAAGGAAAACGGGAGAAGGAAAACACATGGCTGCTTGGAAAGAAAACGGAAAGATAAAGCTGATGATCATCGTGGGTACGCGCCCGGAGATCATTCGCCTGGCCGCTGTCATCAAAAAATGCAGGAAATACTTTGATACGCTGCTGGTCCATACCGGGCAAAATTACGATTATAATCTGAACGGCGTCTTCTTTCGGGATCTGGGGCTTGCGGACCCGGACCTGTATCTGGGCACCGTGGGCGCGGACCTGGGCGAAACCATGGGCAATATCATCGCGGCTTCTTACAAGGTCATGGCTGCGCTGATGCCGGACGCCGTGCTGGTGCTGGGCGACACCAATTCCTGCCTGTCCGTCATCGGCGCGAAGCGGCTTCATATCCCGATCTTTCATATGGAAGCAGGCAATCGCTGCAAGGACGAGTGCCTGCCGGAGGAAACCAACCGGCGCATCGTGGATATCATCTCCGACGTGAACCTGGCCTATTCTGAGCACGCCCGCCGCTACCTGGCGGATTGCGGCCTTCCCAAAGAGCGCACCTATGTGACCGGTTCTCCCATGGCCGAGGTGCTGACGGAAAACCTGGCCGCCATCCGGGCTTCAGACATCCATGCCCGCCTCGGCTTGGAAAAGGGCAAATACATTCTGCTTTCAGCCCACCGCGAGGAAAACATCGACACGGAAAAAAACTTCACCAGCCTTTTTACAGCCATCAATCAGATGGCGGAAAAATACGATCTGCCGATTCTTTATTCCTGCCATCCCCGCTCCCGGAAACGGCTGGAAGCATCCGGCTTCAGGCTCGATCCCCGGGTGATCCGGCATGAGCCGCTGGGGTTCCATGACTATAATTGCCTGCAGATGAACGCCTTTGCCGTGGTTTCCGATTCCGGAACGCTGCCGGAGGAAAGCTCTTTCTTTACTTCCATCGGCCATCCGATTCCCGCCGTGTGCATCCGCACCTCTACAGAGCGTCCGGAGGCGCTGGACAAAGCCTGCTTTATCCTTTCGGGGATCGATACCAAAGGGCTGCTGCAAGCGGTGGACACCGCGGTGGAAATGGTCAAAACAGAAAAGGCAGGCGGGGCTGTTCCCGTGCCGGATTATACTGACGTCAATGTTTCCGATAAAGTCGTAAAAATCATCCAAAGCTATGTCGGCGTGGTCAATAAAATGGTATGGAGAAAAGACATATGAACATCCTGGTTACCGGCGCTAAAGGCTTTGTAGGCCGCAATCTGGTGGAAAATCTCAAGTGCATCCGGGATGGAAAAAACCGCACCCGGCCCCTTATTCATATTGACAACCTCTATGAATATGACCTGGACAGCACGCCGGAACAGCTGGACGCGTACTGCACAGACTGTGATTTCGTGTTCCATCTGGCCGGAGTGAACCGCCCCAAAGACCCCGCGGAGTTCAAAGCGGGCAATTTCGGCTTCGCTTCCACCCTGCTTGAAGCCCTGAAGAAGCATGGCAACAAATGCCCCGTGATGCTCTCCAGCTCCCTGCAGGCAACGCTGGCCGGACGCTTTGGCGCCTCGGAATACGGCCTTTCCAAGCGGGACGGGGAAAACCTGTTTTTCCGGTACGCGGAGCAAACGGGCGCCGCGGTATACGTCTATCGCTTCCCCAACCTGGTGGGCAAATGGGTAAGGCCCAACTATAACAGCGCCATCGGCACCTTCTGCCATAACATTGCGAACGATCTGCCCATCACCGTGAATGACCCTTCCGTTGAATTGGAGCTGCTCTTCATTGATGATCTGATCGAAGAAATGTACAATGCCTTGGAGGGCCATCCCAAACACTGCGAGTATCCCAAGCCGGGTGAAATCATCGATCACACGGCGTATGATGGGCTTACACCCTACTGGACGGACGATGGAAAATTCTGCGGCGTTCCGGTTACGCACAAGGCCACCCTTGGCCAGATCGTCGAACTGCTTCACACCTTCCACGACCAGCCCCGGACGCTTCTCATGCCTTCCATCCCCCCGGCTTCCTTTGCCTATAAGCTCTACTCCATGTACCTTTCCTATTTGCCCAGGGAGAAAGCCGTCTTTGATCTGAAAATGAATTGCGACGGCCGGGGCAGCTTCACCGAATTGCTCAAGACGCGGGATCACGGCCAGTTCAGCGTGAACATTTCCAAACCCGGCATTACCAAAGGCCAGCACTGGCATAATACAAAGTGGGAATTCTTTATTGTGGTGGCGGGCCATGGGCTGATTCAGGAAAGAAAAATCGGCACAGATGAAGTGATGGAGTTTGAAGTAAGCGGGGATCATATGCAGGCCGTTCATATGCTGCCGGGCTGCACGCACAACATTATCAATCTCTCCGAGACGGAAAATCTGGTAACCGTGATGTGGGCAAACGAAATATTCGACAGCGCTCATCCGGATACATACTTTGAGCCGGTGTAAAAAGACGGGCTTCTGTTTTACAGAGGTTCGTATGGACATTTCCCCCGGTGCATGGTATAATGTATTGGTTGAATGTACCGCTTTTCGGTATCGCCCGCCTTTCAATCAGGCTGGACGGAGCCGGAAAAACAAACTGCCGAATGATGATGAGGGAGGTTCGACTCTTGAAACGATTGATTGCTTTGGTCTTCACCTGTCTGCTGATGCTGCTTCCCGCCATGGCGTCCTGCGAGGAACTGACCATCATGAACCAGAACTCCATTACTGTCACCGGGGCAGCCGTGGTCGTGCTGGAGCCGGATTACGCCGACCTGTATCTCGGCACGGATACCTATCACGCCAATCTGTCGGACGCCATTCTTGAATACGAGGGAAAAATCAACGGCCTGACGGCTGCCATGAAAGAATACAATATCCCAGAAGAAGATATCCAAATTGAGCCGTATACCGTGACGATCATCTACGCCACCTCCACCGAAACGGCAACCTCGGCGCCGCGAATCAGGGGATACCGGCTGGTCAACAATATCATCGTCCGCACGAAAGATGTTTCCCATGTCGGAGCGGCCATCGACAAAGCGTCCTCCTCCGGCTCTGACAGGTGCGACAAGGTGGTGTTCGGATCTTCTGTCGCCGAAAGCGCTTATGACGAAGCGCTGGATCTCGCGATCCAGGAAGCGTATCGGAAAGCGACCGCCATGGCAAAATCTGCCAATGCGACCGTCGGAAAGGTTTTGAGCATGACGGAAAACGACGGCTCCTATCGGGGCATCCGGCTCAAGAAAAACGCGAATGAAACGCCCGACCCCGCAAAAACGGAAGTCATTTTTGAAAGCCTGGAATTCACGGCCAGTGTCACAGTGGCATATGAATTGAAGTAATCATTCTGACGAGATCGTGGGGCTGCCGGAATCACCCGGCTGCCCCTTTTTTATGGGGAAAACAATCCTTTCAATCGCCAAATCAGATATCGGAGGCAGGATTTCTTGTTTCTGGGACGAAAAACAAATGTGCGGCAGAAAAAACAGGCAAAAAAGGAGGCGTACCCGGTGAAAGAAAAAAGAAAAGTCAATCTTCGCTTATTGGTAGCCATCCTGTTTTTCCTGGTAATCGCGGTATCCGCGATGATTTTCTTTTTTTCCTCTCAGACCGCCGCCGCCTCCAAATCCTTAAGCCAAAGGACCGCTCAATTTATCATCCGCATTTTCTACAGAAACTACGCCGACATGAGCGCCCGGGAAAAAAATCAGCTGCTTCTGCTGTGGTACAATCTGGTACGCAAGCTGGCGCATGGCATTGAATTTATGCTGCTGGGCCTTTTTTTGTCGTTGGCGCTGCATGGGCTGAGCGTCAAAAAAGCGCCGCTGATCACCTGGATCAGCGGCACCCTGTACGGTGTATTGGATGAACTGCATCAAATGACTGTAGATGGCCGGGGACCCATGTGGCAGGACGTGTGCATCGATTCGGGCGGCGTTTTGGTGGGGATACTGCTTGGATGGGTGCTGCTCTGGCTGTTCCATCTGTTTTTTCCCAAACGCGAAGACGATTCTCCCCCGCCTGATCCGGA
>CAZQAM010000029.1:0-9545 GCA_964591355.1 uncultured Oscillospiraceae bacterium | reverse complement strand
CGGAAGAGGTCAGCATGGCCGCCGTGCCGCCCTCCAGGGCGCAGATCTTGGCCGCCACGTAATCGTTGGTGGGGTTTTGCAGCCGGGTATAAAAATATCCTGACGCTTCCAGGTCAAACAGCTTTCCCATTTCCTCCCCGCTGTCATACTTGAACGTGGTGGACTGAACAATGGGGATCTGCCTGGGGCTGCCGTTTCCCGGCGTATAGCCGCTCTGGACGCATTGGGTATCCAGCTGATATTTCTTCATGACCTGCGCCTCCTTGCATCGGTCGGATGGATTTCCTGTCCATCATAATCAAGAGGAAAAACCCTGTCAATTCTTTTCGGAAACAAATTCAAATTTAGTGCAATTGTCTTGATCCGCCAGCCTCGCTCTGCCATTTTTCACACCGGCGGAATCCGCGTGATTTCGGCAAAACGGACGCCGATCCGCACCCGTTTTCAGGCAAAAGAAGATTTTTGCCGAACGAATTATTCCCTGCGCGCATAAAGCGACAGGATTCGAGGCAGGATAGTACCTGTGAACCCATGAATTATCTACACACGCTTGGAGGGGAGGAAAAAAGGATGGAGTTTGACCGCCGACGGGATACCGTAACGGCTTATGTAGCCGGGGAACTGGATCAGTGCAGCGCCCAGGGAATCCGCAGGGAGCTGGACCGGCTGATCGAGGATCCTTCCGTCAGGAAGCTCGTATTGGATTTCGGGGACATGTCGTTCATGGACTCATCGGGGATCGGAGTGATCCTGGGCCGGTACAGAACCCTGCACAGCCGGGGCGGGTCGGTAGCGGTAAGAAACATGAATCCGCAGGTGGAGAAGATCTTCCGCCTGTCCGGCATGAGCCAGATCATTCAAATTTTATGACGGAGGGACAGCCATGAAGAGCGTCAATCAAATGAAAATGGAATTTTCCGGCATCCCGGAAAACGAAGGCTTTGCCCGGATCGCCGTCAGCGCTTTCGCCGTGCAAATGAATCCCACGCTGGATGTGCTGGCCGATATCAAAACGGCGGTCAGCGAAGCGGTCACCAACGCCATCGTTCACGGATACGCGGAGCAGGAAGGCATGGTCACCATCTGCGCCGATTTGAAGCCTGACGGCATGCTGGAGATCGAAGTCAGGGATCAGGGCCGGGGCATTGCGGACATCGCCCAGGCCATGCAGCCTTTTTTCACCACCCAACCGGAAAAAGAGCGCTCCGGCATGGGCTTTTCAGTCATGCAGACCTTTATGGATTCCGTCCGGGTGGAATCCTCCCCCGGAGAGGGCACCGCCGTCTATATGAAAAAGCGCCTGGGCGGTGCATGATGGGGCTGTACAGCCTGGCCCAGGCGGGCAGCCCGGATGCGCTGAGCGCCCTGGTAAAGCAGCATATGCCGCTGGTCTGGACGCTGGCGGGGCGCTTTGGCCCCTCGGAGGACGCTTTTCAGCAGGGATGCATGGGGCTGGTAACGGCCATCCGGCGTTACCGGGAGGACAGCGGGCTCCATTTTTCCACCTATGCCGTGCCGGTGATCCTGGGCGAGATCCGCAGAGCCTTTTCACGGAACCTGGGCTGGCGCGCAAGAAAAAAGCTGAATCTGGCCCGCCGTTGCGAGGAAGAATTTCTCCGGCGGCACGGGCAGATGCCCACGGTCCGTCAAATCGCCGAGGCGGCCGGCATAGCGCCGGAGGAACTGATGCTGCTGATGGAGGGGGACCGCGCGCCCCGGGCCGACGAAAACGGCACGCTCCTGGCTTCCCTGCCGGATCCAGGAGGCGATGCCTGGATGACGCGCCTGATGATCCGGGATATTCTTTCCCGGATGCAATCGGAAGAAAGCTGGCTCATCCGGCAGCGGTTCTTGCTGGGCAAAAGTCAGATGTGGATCGCCCGGATGCTGCGCATCACCCAGCCTTCCGTTTCCCGAAAAGAAAAAGCCGCCCGGATGCATTTCCGGACGGCCTGGCTGGACGGGGATCAGTCGTAGATCTTCCGTCCCTTTTCATCGTCGATCCCGCTGAGCCTGTGGAAAAAGGTATTGGTGACATCCCGCCATTCCCGGGCGTTGCGCACCTGCTTTTCCATGCGCTCCTCCGCTTCCTCTTTATCCTCCTTCGGCAGCATCACTTTTTGAAGGGCCTTCTGCATTTTTTCCACGATCCTGGCGCCTTCAAAATGATCGTCGTACAGGCGCTGGATCAGGGTGCGCCCGTCCCGCATCCTGTATTGATACGGCAGACGGTGGAAAAACAGAAGCAGCCTGTCCGGGCAGGTCCCGGGATTGCCGTACATCTCCCGCCACGGTTCCGGATACTGGCTGACGTACCCCGTTCCCTTCTCCGTCCTGTCGATCCCCACCTGGTTCCGGTCCGCCCGGTTGTAGGTGCCCCACAGATCAAATTCATATCCGTAGGGGCTGGGGCCGTAGTGCAGCCCCGGCGTCACCATCCATCCAAGGCCAAGATTGGCCGTGTATTGCTCGTACGCGTCCCGGCTGCGCAGGAGAATGGAGGCAAGGGTTTCCTCATCCGCCCAGGCCATGGAATAAGTGTTCCTGATCCATATCCGGATCACCCGTTCCGGATCGAAATCAGGATTCCAGCAGAACAATCCGTAAGCAAACAGGTTCAGGGCAGCGAAGGGATGCCCCGTCCAGTTCTCATCCCGGCCCAGATTGCTGACCGCGGCAACAGCTTTTATTTTTTCTTTCCCCATCTGATCCATGATCTCCCGCCACAGAGGCGGCATGGCGAAGAGATCGATCTGATGGCCCGTGTATTCCTGCGCCAGTTGCATTTCCAGCGCCAGGTTGGTGCGCGGCATCCCGTAAAAGAGCGGAGATACCGGCTCCCGGACCTGGAAATCAAAAGGCCCGTATTTCACCTGCAGGATCACATTTTCATCGAACGCGCCGTCCATGGGATGATACAGGTCATACGCCGCGCAGGGCCTGTCCGTCTTCTGATCCCGCCAGTCCTGCATGCAGTTGTACACAAAGGCCCGCCACACCACCACGCCGCCAAAAGGCTTCACGGCCTTTGCCAGCATATTGGCTCCCTGAGCGTGGGTGCGGCCGTATGTGCCGGGGCCCGGCCGATGCTCGCTGTCGGCTTTTACAAGAAAGCCCGCGAAATCCGGCACAGCCTTCCACACCGCTTCCGCTTTTTTTCCCCACCAGGCGGCCACCTGGGGATCCAGCGGGTCTGCGGTTTCCAATCCCTGCTGCAGGGGCTGGGAAAAATCGATGCTCAGCATGAGCCGCACCCCAAAGGGCCGCAGAATCGAGGCAAAGCTCGCTGCTTCGGGCAGCATATCGTCAAGGAGATGCTGGGCCGGAGCGTGCACATTCACATTGTTGATGCACAGCACGTTGATCCCCACGCTGGCCAGCATCCTTCCCAGCTGACGGATGCGATCAGGCTCATAATCGAACTCCCCGCCCTCAAACCAGATAGAGCGCCCGGAATAGCCGCGCTCGATCACGCCGCTCATATTATCCCAGCAATCCAGCATGCGAAGGGCATAAAATGGCTTTTGCGTGCCTTCCGGCAGCGCCTGCGCCGCCTGCAGCGTCCGGATCAGGGTATACGCGCCGTAGAGGACGCCGGTTTCTCCGCCGCGGACGATATATTCCTCCTCCGCGGGAAGGATGCTGAAGCTTTCTCCCATGTCCGGATCGATTTCATAGCGGACGTTTTTTTCCATGCCTTTGAAATCAAAATACGCTTTTGTTTCAAACGCTGCGATGTCCCGGGGCCTTTGAAGGGTATCCGGCACCGTGTCCGGCAGCGCGGTCAGCCAGGTTTTTCTGTTTTTCCATTCGCCGCTCATTTTGATCCCTCAATTCTCGGCATAATAGGAATCGTCGTACCCGTCGTCCGTCTGGTCCGAAGCGGGAAGAATCCGTATCCGCAGCACCGCATGGGGAAGCAGACGCAAAGAAACGTCGGCCTGCCCATCCAGGGCATCCACTGCATATGCTTCCCGCCTGGGCTGACCGGCGGCCCGCAGGAACTGCAATTGCTCCTCGCTGAGATGCGTGGGATGGCCCATGGCGCGCCAGGCCTTCAGGGGATTGCAGGTTTCCCCGTCCACACGGTCAAGCAGTACCGCAGCCTTTCCGTTGAATGGCACGGACAGACGGATTTCCAGCGGCTCTTTCTTTTCTCCGCACAGATTCCACACCACTGCTTCATACCCGCCGTCCGGGCGCTTCACCATCACCATGGCATCGTCCCGGTACATCGCTTCGCCCTTCAGGCCCGCAAAGAAGGAAAAAGCCCACAGCGTCGGCTTGGGGATCAGCCCGTCGGCCATCATGCCGAAACCGCCGTGGAACGGCGTGGGCGCGATGCCGGATTCTTCAAATACATCGCCGAAGGTCCAATAGCTGTAGCCGTCGGCCACGTCGCCCAGGCGGGCCAGGAGAGCGGCGCAGTAAGCGGCGTTTTCGTTGGTGTCGTGAATGGGGCAGCGGGGGCTGTAGCTGGTGTTGAATTCGGTGATGTACAGGGGGATGCCCCGGTATTCCGGATACCGGTCGATGATCTCCCGGGATTCCCGCATTTCATCCATCACGCTGTCCACCGTGCGCATGCGGTGATACGTGTAGCGGCCCCGCTGTTCCGGCGTTTCCGCCATATACACATGGCGGGTGACAAAATCCACCGGCACGCCTTGTTCGCGGCAGAACGCGAGAAAATCATCGATCCACTGCTGGGAGCCCTCCCCGCCGCAGATGGCCGGGCCGCCCACCTGCATGCCCGGCAGCGCTTCCTTCACAGCCAGTGCGGTAGCCCGGTACAATTCCAGGTATTTCTGCTTGTCGGCATGCTCCCAGAAGCCGTCCAGGTTGGGCTCATTCCAGATTTCGCAGGGCCAGCTTTCCGCCTCTTCCCGGCCATACCGCTGAGAAAGATGCGAAAGCGTCGCCTTCACCAGGCTGCACCAGGCATCCATATCCCTGGGCGGCACCGTGCAGGCCTTCCAGTAAAAGAGCTTTTGATCGCTGCCGGCCAGCTTTTCCGGCATGAACCCCAGTTCCAGAAAGGGCCGGATGCCGTTTTCCAGGCAGGCGTCCACCACCCGGTCCAGGTATGTAAAGCAGTATTCCACCCGGACGGTGCCGTCGGGGCATCGGCGCTCCTGATAAATGCCCATCTGGTCGCTGAACAGGCCATGACCCCGGATATACCGGAAATGGCACGCTTCCTGCACCGCTCGCAGCTGCTTTTGATATTCCGCGTGCAGCCCCAGATCCATCCGGCCTGTGCCGACGCACATCCGGGTATGGTTTCTGAAATCGCAGCGGTCAAACTCATGAATAACGATCCGTTTTTCCATTGCGCGGTTCCCCCTTAATGAGGAAACGGGAGGTGGGCTCAATCCCGCTTCCCGTCTCGTCCATTGATCCAATTAAAGCTCCATCCGGATCGCGCTGTGGCCCGTCAGTTCCTTCGTGCGTTCATCGGGCTGGCCCACGCCGGCATACAGAACGATTCTGCCTTCCCGCGCCTTGCTCCCGTCTTCCTTCACCACCAGGAAACGCCGGGCTTCCACCGGGATTTCCACCCGGATTTCGCCGCCGGCGGGCACGGACACCCGCCTGAACGCGCACAGCCGGGGATTCAGCGGTGCGTCGGCGCTGCCTTCATTCTGGCAGTACACCTGCACCACATCCTCGGTGTCCGCTTGGCCGTCATTCCGCACGGTAACTTTCACCGCGGCCCCGTCCGGCGTTTTTTCAGCTTCCGCGGCAGTCACCGATACGTCGCCGTAGGTCAGGCCGTAGCCAAAGGGATACAGCGGTTTGCCGGGGAAATAACGGTAGGTGCGTCCCTTCATGCTGTAATCGGTAAACGCCGGCAGATCTTTTAACTGCGCGTCATAATAGAAGGTGACGGGCAGCTTTCCGGAGGGAGAGGCTTTGCCGAGCAGGAGGTCTGCAATGGTCTTTCCGCCCTGGGCCCCGGGATACCAGCCCATCAGGATGGCTTTCGCTCTGTCCCCGGCATCGGCCAAATCAATGGCGCTGCCCGCCAGAAGCACGATCACGGTGGGCTTGCCAACTTTCAGCACCCGATCCATCAGCCGCTGCTGGGAAGGCGGCAGCAGCAGCGTCGTTTTATCGTCGGAGCCGTAGGGATTGCCGGTATCGCCCTGCTCGCCTTCGATGGTTTCATCCAGGCCCACCACCAGCACGACGGCATCGCTTTCCTCCGCCACCTGCAAAGCTTCGCTCATGCGGTCATCCATTTCCTTGGCCAGATTGGACATCCGGCTTTCATAGAGATGGCAGCCTTCGGCGCAGAGCACCCGCGCCTTGCCCCGAAGAGCATCCTGCAATCCCTCCTGCACCGTGATATACCGGGAGGAGGAGCCGTGATAATTCCCCATCAGCGCCCGCCGGCTGTCGGCATTGGGGCCGATAACGCCCAGGGTTTTGATTTTATTCAGATCCAGGGGCAGCATGCCGTCATTTTTGAGCAGCACGCAGCCTTTCCGGGCCGCTTCGTCGGCTTTCTGCTGATGCGCGTCGCATTCCACCACCGAATAGGGAATCCTGTCGTACTCGCTGCCTTCCCCCAGGATGCCCAGCATATAGCGGGTGGTAAAGAGCCGGACGGCGCTTTCCCGCACCGTTTCTTCCTTCACCAGACCGGCCTGGATGGCCGTCATCAGGCTGCAGTAAGTGCAGCCGCAGTTCAGGTCGCACCCGGCGTTGATGGCCATGGCGGCAGAGTGAACCGGGGTTTCGGTGACGTGATGGCCCTCATGGAAATCCCGGATCGCCCAGCAGTCGGAGACAAAATGGCCTTCAAAGCCCCATTGGCCCCGCAGCCTGCCCATCAGATCCCGGGACGCACAGCAGGGCTCCCCGTTGGTGCGGTTGTACGCGCCCATGACGGATTCCACTTTGGCTTCCGTCACCAGCGCTTCAAACGCGGGCAGGTAGGTTTCTTCCATATCTTTTTCGCTGGCCACGGCATCAAATTCGTGCCGCAGGGCCTCCGGGCCGGAATGCACGGCGAAATGCTTGGCGCAGGCCGCCGCCTTCATGGTATCTTCCTTTCCCTGCAGGCCCCGCACGTACGCGCAGCCGGCTTCGGACGTCAGCACCGGGTCCTCCCCGAAGGTTTCCTGGCCCCGGCCCCAGCGGGGATCCCGGAAAATATTGATATTGGGCGACCAGAAGGTGAGCCCCTTGTAGATATCCCGGTCCCCGTGCCGGGAAGCCGCGTTGTATTTCGCCCGGCCCTCGGTGGCGGAAATATCGCCCAGCTCTTCGATCAAATGCGGGTCAAAGGTCGCCGCCATGCCGATGGCCTGGGGATACATGGTGGCCATGCCGGCCCGGGCCACGCCGTGCAGCGCTTCATTCCACCAGTTGTAAGAGGGCACTTTCAGCCTTTCAATGGCCGGGGCCTGATAGCTCAGCTGCCCTGCCGCCTCTTCGATCGTCATCTGCGCTACCAGCGCTTCCGCTTTCTTCCTTGCCTCTTTGCGATTCATGATTTCTTCTCCTGCTGCTTATGCTTTGATTTCCTTGAACAGATTTTTCATGGCCGGATAGATCTTCTGGAATTTCCGGTATCTTTCTTCATACCTGGCGGCGATCTGAGGATCGGGAGAAATCACCTGCGCAGTCTTCACCAGCGCGTCCGCGCAGGCACGCACGCTGTCAAACTGGCCGCAGCCCACCATGGCCAGCATGGCGCCGCCGTAGCCGGGGCCCTCTTCTGCCTGGGGGATCTCCAGGGGGATATTGAGCACATTGGCCATGATTTTGCGCCACAGGGGCGATTTGGCGCCGCCGCCGCAAAGCTTACTCTTTTTGATATCAATCCCCAGGGCTTTCGCCACTTCAAAGCTGTCCCGGATGGCGAAGGATACGCCCTCCAGCACTGCCTGAACCAGGTCTTCCCTGGCGGTGTCCATGGTCATGCCCGTGAAGGTGGCCCTGGCGTCGGTATCGTTGATGGGGCTGCGCTCGCCCATGAGATAAGGCAGGAAAAATACGTTGTTCCGCCCCAGCTTCTCATCGGTGATGCCTTTCTGTTCCCCGGCGTAATCTTTTGTATTCAGGATTTCGTCGCACAGCCATTTATTGCAGCTGGCGGCGGAGAGCATACAGCCCATCAGGTGGTATTTCCCGTTGGCGTGGGCAAAGGAGTGCAGAGCGTTGAAGCTGTCCACTCCGAAGGTGTCGCTGGAAATAAAGATCGTGCCGGAGGTGCCCAGGGAAATGTTGCAGTCCCCATCCCCCACGGTGCCCGTGCCGATGGCCGCGGCGGCGTTGTCCCCCGCGCCGGCAATGACCTTCACATCTTCCCCGATCCCCAGCTCCTTCGCCACTTCCGGCAGCACATTCCCGATCACTTCATAGCTTTCAAAGAGCTTCGGCAGCTGATCCTCCCGGACATCGCAGATTTTCAGCATTTCCCTGCTCCAGCATTTGTTTTCCACATCCAGCAGCAGCATGCCGGAAGCGTCGGAATAATCGCAGGCATGCACGCCGGTGAGGCGGTAATTGATGTAATCCTTGGGCAGCATGATTTTGGCGATGCGCGCGAAATTCTCAGGCTCGTTCTTTTTCATCCACAGGATCTTGGGGGCGGTAAACCCGGCAAAAGCGATATTGGCCGTATAGGCGGACAGCTTGTCCTTGCCAATCACTTCATTAAGATAAACCACTTCGTCGGCGGTACGCCCGTCATTCCACAAAATGGCAGGGCGGATCACCTGATCCTTTTGATCCAGGGATACCAGGCCGTGCATCTGTCCCCCGCAGCCGATGCCCGTCACCAGGGAAGGATCAAAGCCCTTCAGCAGTTCACCAATGCCTTCCACGCAGGCGTTCCACCAGTCCAGGGGCTCCTGTTCGCTCCAGCCGGGATGCGGAAATGAAAGCGGATATTCTTTTGAAATACTGTTTTTGATCAGCCCGCTGCCATCCACCAGCAGCAGTTTCACAGCCGATGTGCCCAAATCCACACCGATATATAAGCGTTCTTTCATGTGTCCTTCCTCCTTTTTCCTGTTCAGCCGTCCCGTCTCGCCATTCTTTTCCAGTATATTTTTATTATAGCATAGCAAATGCCATTCATCAAGGACAACACCCCTCCGTTATCTTTCATTTCTCGTTCAATTCTTTTCACCTTTTGCCCTCCTTTTCGAGCAATGAAAACGAACGATGAAAAAAGAATGATTTATCCCTTGACTGCCAAAGGGAAATGTGTTAAAATCTCTTTCGTTATCGGGCAAACGCTCGGGCGTGGAGAAGTCGCCTAGCTTGGTCGAGGGCGCACGACTGGAAATCGTGTAGGCGGTAAAACGTCTCGTGGGTTCGAATCCCACCTTCTCCGCCATCAGATGCAGGGTTGTCACTGCATCACCTCCAGCGCCCCGGAATGGTGGCACATTTCGGGGCTTTTTTCCGTGTTCGCAATATCTTGAAAATTGTAACAAATTGGCACAATAATTGTCAAGATCAAAAATGCAAACAGATGTTTGCATTTCTGAAAAAATTGTGATAAAATGCAGTTAGACCAGATC
>CAZQAM010000028.1:8894-9697 GCA_964591355.1 uncultured Oscillospiraceae bacterium | reverse complement strand
CAGGGCGGAAAAGACGCCCGAAGATTCAATGTTTTAGACGCGAAATAGTATTATAAGGCTATCACAGTTCCAGGCTCTCGTAGATCAACCCCCGGAGGGTGGGATGGATCACATCGTAGGAATAGCCGTAGCTCCGCACATGCATGGCGTAAAAGGCGGACAGGCGGTTATGAGGATCGATCATGGTCCAGGCCCCGGCGGCCCCGTCCCATCCAAACTCGCCGATGGCGCCCCGGCCGCCGAACGTGCCGTCCACCCGGGTGCGCACGCCCAGGCCATAGGAATACCCCCTGCGGTTCCAGGCGTCAAAGGTTTTCCGGCTCCTGGGCTCCAGCTGGTTGGCGCTCCACAGCTGGATCATTTCGGGCGAAAGGATATGCGCCCCGTCGGGCCCCTTCCCGCCGCAGGCCAGGGCATCGGCAAAGGTGATATAATCATGCACATCGCTGACCAGCCCCGCGCCGCCGCTTTCATAATGGGGGCCCAGCTTATAGCTGTTGGCATCAGGCCCGATGGGCTCAAAGGCCTTCTTCAGTTCGTTGTACATATACTGGGCGCTCTGCCGCCGGATATCACGGGCCGAGAAGCCCACGGTATCCAGGTGCAGCGGAGCAAAAATATGCTCTTTCAGATAGGCGGAAAACTGCTGGCCGGAAACCACCTCGATCACCGCAGCCAGCACGTCATGGGCGGCGCTGTAGAGGTAGTCCTCCCCCGGCTCGAATTCCAGGGGATCCTCCGCCTTGGCATCCACCAATTGCCGGGTGGTAGCCTGCCCGTCCGTTTCCTTCAGCACCCGCTGG
>CAZQAM010000028.1:0-8884 GCA_964591355.1 uncultured Oscillospiraceae bacterium | reverse complement strand
CTCATGAGGTGCCGGATCAACAGGGGCTTTTCAGCGGGGCGGAGGGCATCGCCGTTTCGTACGGTAAGGCGGGCGTAAGCGGGCAGATACCGGGCCACCGGATCATCCAGCCGCAGCAGCTCTTTTTCGATCAGCTGCATGGCCGCGCAGGTGGTGAACACCTTGGTGCAGGAATAGAGGCAGTAGGTGTCGTCCGGCCGCACCGGCTCCTTTTTTTCTACATCCCGGAACCCCGCGGAATGCCGGTAAATCATTTCGTGATCCCGGTACACCGCCAGATCGCACCCCGGCACCCCCAGCTCCGGAATCGAATCCAGATAAGCGGTCAGCTTTGAAAAATCCATGATTCCCTCTCCTTTTTCCCCGGGGAGGACAGCCGCCCCACGGGGCATCCAAAACGCTGTGTTCAGTATAGCATGCGGAGATTTCCCTGTCCATCCCCTGCTGATAAAATTTCCCATTATCAGCCGCGCAGCAAAAAGGGGCCTTTTCTCCATTGAGAAAGGCCCCTCAGGCTGTCAAACCTGGGATGCATCGAAGGGCCACAGCCCTTCGAATATTATCCGCAGGCGGCGACATGTGCGTCGCCGGGGCCCGAAGCGCCCGGAAAACCATCCGGTGGATGGTTTTCAGCACAGGGCGGGCGGCAGCCCTGGGCATGCGGCTGAAAGCCGCTTCCGCTATCAATTTCTGACCGCAAAATGAGCGTTTTCACTTGTGAAAATGCCATTTTGCAAGAAATTGATGTTCCGAATGAAACCGGAATCCCGATTCCGGTTTCATTCGCAATTGAATATTTTACCCGTAAATCAGGTTCACGCCGGATTCCCTGTCAAAGAAGTGCATGACCTTGCCTTCAAAGGTGATATACAGTTCTTTCCCGTATACCAGACTGCTGCGCTGCTCATAGCCCAGCGTGATGGTGGGCACCCGGACGATGAGCCGGGTTCCGTCAGCGGTATAAACATGCAGATGCAGTTCGCTGCCCATCATTTCGTTGACCTCCAGCTTGCAGGGGATGGCGTTGGGGGAAGGCCCGTCGGCCAGCACGATATGCTCCGGCCGGACTCCCAGGGCCACCTGCCGGGAGGATACACCCCGGGCCTTGAGCAGATCTTTCTTCTCTCCGTCAACTTCGATCTTAGCGCCGAAGGGCGTGACGAAGTACCGGCCGTTCTCCTCCGCCAGATCGGTGTCGATGAGGTTCATCTTGGGCGCGCCGATAAACTCGGCCACGAAGATGTTCCGGGGCATCTCAAACACTTCCATGGGAGTGCCCACCTGCTCGATGATGCCGTCCCGCATGATCACGATGCGGTCGCCCAGGGTCATGGCCTCGGTCTGGTCGTGGGTGACGTAGATGAAGGTGGTGTTCAGCTTCTGCCGCAGCAGGATGATTTCGGCGCGCATCTGGTTGCGCAGCTTGGCGTCCAGGTTGGAGAGCGGCTCATCCATCAGGAACACTTTCGATTCCCTGACCATGGCGCGGCCGATGGCCACGCGCTGCCTTTGCCCGCCGGAAAGCGCCCGGGGCTTGCGGGTGAGATACTGGGTGATGCCCAGCACCTCGGCGGCGCTGGTCACTTTTTCATAGATCTCATCCTCCGGCATTTTCTTGAGCCGGAGGGAGAAGGCGATGTTGTCATACACCGTCATATGGGGGTACAGCGCGTAATTCTGGAACACCATGGCGATGTCCCGATCTTTGGGCTGCAGATCGTTGACCACCACGCCGTCGATCTCCACCGTGCCGCCGGAAATATCCTCCAAACCCGCCACCATGCGCAGCGTTGTGGATTTTCCGCAGCCGGAGGGGCCCACGAACACCACAAATTCCTTGTCCTTGATTTCCAGGTTAAAATCATGAACGGCCGTTACGTTGTTGTCGTATACCTTTTTCACGTCCGTCAGTTTCACGCTTGCCATTGCTCTTTCCTCCTTATCCTTTCACGGCGCCGCCGGTCACGCCTTCCACGTAATACTTCTGCAGGCACAGGAACAGCGCCGTTACCGGCACAGCCACCAGCACGCCGCCGGCACAGAACATGGTGTAATAACTGTTGATCTGATCCTTGTTCAGCCAGTTATACAGGCCGACGGCCACGTTCATGCCCGAGGAGGTGCCGAAGGCAATGTAGCGGGCGAACACGAAATCGCCCCAGGGGCCCATGAACGCCGTGAGCACGGTATAGATCACAATGGGCTTGGACAGGGGGAGAATGATTTTCCGGAGAATCTGGAACCGGGTGGCGCCGTCCACCCGGGCGGCCTCGTCCAGGGATTTGGGGAGGGTATCAAAGAAGCCCTTCGATACGTAATACCCCATGCCGGAGGAGGCGATGTACACCAGGATCAGCCCGGGCACGGAATTGGCCTGAGTGAGGCCCAGGTCCTTGAGCACCCGGTAGAGGATGATCATGGTGAGCATGCCGGGGAACATGCCCAGAATCAGCATGAACCGCATCAGGGCCTTGCGCATCTTGAAGCGGAAGCGGGAAAGCGTATAGCTCATGCACAGCACGATCACCGTCTGCAGCGCCGCGGTGACCAGGGCGATGATGAAGGTATTCAGATACCATTTGGGGAAATCGGTCTTGAACAGGTTCGCGTAGTTATCCAATCCCCATTTCTGCGGAAGCACGTAGCCCACCTGCCAGGTGCTCTCCACGCGGAAGGACTGCAGCAGGATGCAGACAAAGGGGATCAGCCAGATAATGCTGATGATCACCAGCACGATATGGATGGTCGTGTTGGCCAGCGCCCGGGAGGCGCGCAGGCCCATGT
Source organism: uncultured Oscillospiraceae bacterium (assembly GCA_964591355.1). GTDB lineage: Bacteria > Bacillota > Clostridia > Christensenellales > Aristaeellaceae > RUG563. The sequence continues at coordinate 6,100 of CAZQAM010000028.1, read as the reverse complement.
GCCGCTTCACCGGCGCAGAGGGGGCGGCGCCCAATGAATTCTGTTGGCTCATTATTGGAAATCCTCCTCATTCTTGATCGAAGGCAGCACATTGTATACCACCAGGGAAATCACCGCCACCACCACGAACACCAGGATGCCGACCACGCTGGCCAGGTAATACTGGCTCTCCGCGCCTGTGGTGATCTTGAACAGCCAGGTGATCAGCAGATCGGTATAGCCCACCGAGCCCGCCGCCGAGGAGGCCGCCGCATTGGTGGGCGCGCCGCCGGTGAGCAGGTAGATCACGTTGAAGTTGTTCATGTTGCCGGTAAAGCTGGTGAGCAAATACGGGCCGGTAATGAACAGCATGTAGGGCAGGGTGATCTTGCAGTACTGCTGCCAGGCGTTGGCGCCGTCGATGCGGGCGGATTCGTACAGGTCCGCGGGAATGTTCATCAGGATACCGGTGGCGATCAGCATCAGATACGGAATGCCGATCCAGATATTGATCACGATCACCGTGATCCGCGCCAGCCACGGCCTGGAGGCGTCTCCAAAGAAATCAATGGCCTGGGTGATCCACCCCATATCCAGCAGGAACCCGTTGACGATGCCGTTCTTGGCGAACATTTTGCTCACGTACAGCAGGGAAATGAACTGGGGAATGGCGATGGTCATTACCAGGATGGTGCGCCAGCCCTTCTTGAAACGGATGCCCTTCTTGTTGATGGCCATGGCCACGAACATGCCCAGGAAGTAGTTGGTGAAGGTGGCGAAGAAAGCCCAGATCAGCGTCCAGGTGAGCACTTCGCCGAACGTGGCCGCGTAAGACTGGGTGCCGGATCCGCCCGTGACCTTCCAGGACAGCAGGGTGTTGAAATTCTGCAGCCCCACCCAGCCAAACAGGTTGTTGATATAGCCGTCGTGGGTGCCGTCATAATTCGTAAAGGCCACCAGGATCATGAAGATGATGGGCAGCACGGTAAAGATCAGGATGCCGGTGAGGGGCAGCGCCAGCAGGGTTTTATGGAACTGGTCGTCCACCAGGGATCGCAGATCGTCCTTGCCGCTTTTGAGCTTTTTCCCGGACGCCAGGATCTTTTCCGCCATCTTGTTCTGCTTCACATTCTGCCGCCAGGTATAAATAAAGGCCGCAATGAAAAACAGCGTCAGCACGCCGTAAAGCAGAATTTTGAAGGAGTTGTCGTTGTACTGCACCACATAGGTGTCAAACAGCTCGTCATAGATTTCGCTGGGGCCCACTTTACCCAGGGATGGCAGCATGCTCAGCCAGTATCCGCCGGAAAGCACCATATAGCCGATGAACACAATTTCAAACAGCAGGAACAGCAGGCCGCGCAGGATCTGCCCCCGGGCCAGGCAGCCAAAGCCCATCACCAGGAAGCTGAGCTTGGTTTTCCAATCGCCGTTGACAAAGGTCGAAATGATATCCTTGATCTCGCGGCCCACAGTCTGCCCCGCCCTGCCGATCCACCGGCCGATGCCCAGGACCAGATTCTTCAGCCCTCTCGGGATGGCCGCGAAGAAACTGCCGAGCCGATAGAGCAGCTTCTGCCCTTTCGACAGCTTGAGAAATTCCAGATCGCTGTACGTTTTCATGCCCGCGCTTCACTCCTTTAAGAAAGGCGGCCGGAACCAATCGGAATTGGCTCCGGCCACCCGGGTTGCCGATTGCAGGATCGATTCAATCGAGCAATGCGTTATTGATTCAGTCCACAGACAGGCTCACTTCACCGGTGGCCTCGTTGAAGAGCACATAGTAGGTGCCCGCCTCTTCCACCACGAAGTTGTCGGCGGGGAAATTGTTATCCCAGCTCTTGCCCTGGCGCACCTTGAATTCGGTGCCGGCGTCCATGGCATAAGCTTCGTTGCTCTTCCACACGTCGCCGTCCTTGGTCATGGGCAGGTCGGTATCCCACATGGTGCCGTTCACAGCGCCGATCACGGCCCAGGCGTTCATTTCCTCATTCGACATCTGGAACAGGGAAGCGATCTTGTCGGTGTAGTTGTCCAGCGCCTTCTGCAGGCCGGCTTCGTCCTCGGCGTTCTTCACGTCGTCACCGATGACCTTGGCCAGATCCCACCAGGAGCCGTGAATCTGGCCCTGGGGCACGGAATAGGGAGCCTGCTTGAGCAGCGCGGCCAGGCCGGGGTTGGACTGCACGGCTTCGGAAGCCTGATCCGCCAGGTTGGAGGGGCCCCAGGCCCGGGCTTCAAAGCGCTCCATCTGGGCCTTTTCGCCGGTGAGATACAGCGCCAGCTGAGCCAGCGCGGCGCCCTTGGCGGTGTCCACCTGAGGCTTCACGCCCAGCAGCTTGCAGCCGTTGTAGGAGCCCAGGTGGTATTCCGTGCCGTCCACCTCGAAGGAGGGCAGGTCGGTCACGCCCATGTTGTCGCCCAGGATCTTGGAAATATCTTCATAGGCCCAGGTGCCGGTGACCACGACAGCGGCGCCGGAAGCGAGCTCGGAAGCCGCGCTGGAGCTCAGGTGAGCGGGAGAAGAAACCAGCTTCTTCATGCCTTTGGCGGCGATGAGGCCGTTGGGGCTGTTGAAGGTATCGTTCACGGAGATGAACTTGCCGGCATCGTCGGTGGTCCATTCGGACTTACAGCCGGTGGCGAAGAAGAAGGAAGCCAGATACCAGGCAGAGGTCTGCACTTCCATGGAGAAATACTTGCCGGCTTTCTCGCAGTCCTCGATCAGCTTTTCCAGGGAATCCACATCCTCTTCGGGGATGACGGATTTGTCATAGTACATGAAATAGCCGTTGTCGCTGGTGAGGGGGTAGGCATAGATGGTGTCGCCGGAGGTGGCGGCGGCCACGGTGCCCGCGTCGTTTTCGGCAGCCACGGTTTCAGCAGCCTTCTTGCCCAGCTTCACCAGGGCGCCGGCCTGCACCAGACGGGCGAACTGATCCTGCGCGAAGCAGAAGATATCGCCGCCGGCTTCCACGTCGGTAATCATCTGGGTGGCGGCTTCCGATTCGGACACAGCCTCCACCTTGGCGTTGAACACGATGCCGTATTCATTGCCGGCATTGAAATCGGCGATCTGCTGTTTGGTCAGATCCACGATGGCTTCGGCCACCCACACGGTAATATCGTAGGTGCCGGCCAGGGGGGAAGCGCTGGCAGTCGCGGCCATGGAGAGCACCATGATCGCAGCCAACAGAACCGCAAGGAACTTTTTCATGGGAAAATCATCCTTTCTCTGATTTTTTTGCAGTTAAAACAATCCCCTGTATAACAAGGATTATTCAACCTTTTTCCTGTGAAACATTATATCTTTGTTCCGTTTTTTTGTCAATATTTTTTCTGCCTTCCGGCATGGAGCCGCCGGGCGAAGAATGCGGGGAACCCTCCGTTTTTCCCCGGGCGCCGCTGTCCGCGCCCCGCGTCAGGGGATCTGCAGAAGCCGCCGGGCAGCGGACACCGCTTCGCTGTCCACCGCGTTTTCATTGGCAGGAGTGTGCAGCGACAGCGCGCCGAAAAACAGATAATAGTTTTCTTCCTCCTCCCCGGGAGGAGCGTAAACGATATAGCTTTCCGCCGCGCCCTGGCCCGTTTGGGCATCATAGATCAGAAGACCATAGGGCGTGCCCTCCAGTTTCAGGCAGGGCGACGTTTCCCTCATTTCCTCCGGCAGGGGCCGGAACCACGCCCGGTACGTTTCCGCATGGGACAGGGGCACCACGAAAAGATCGGCGTTCGTCAGTTCGCTGCCATCGAACATGGCGTAAGTAAAGGGCCGCACCTTCACCATGCGGATACCCTCTCCCCTGCCTTCCTCCAGCTTTACCGCAAAGCCGGTTTCATCCTTCACCGGCGCGTCCACGCACAGCGTGATTTTTTTCTCCCGGGAGGTATCGGTGATCCGGGTAAACACAAAGCCCCACACCAGCACGCTGGCCATCAGCCAAAGGATCAGCGCCGGGATCAGGAAGAAAAACCGCTTACGCCTGCTCATCGCACACCTCGAAGGCCGTGATGTATTTCCTCACCGCCGTCACCCGCACCCTGGTGCCGTTTGCCGGCAGCCGGGCCGCCCGGCCGGCGTCCGCCTGCAGAAGGATCCTTTCCCCGCTTTCCTCCAGGTACGCTTTCTTCACTGTGATCCCCCGGGGAATGGCAAAAGCGTCCCGCTCCACAAAAAGCACGCCCCGGTACTCTTCCCCTTCCCCCGCCGCGATCCCCGCCGTGTGCTGGGCCTGGGCCCGGGCAGGAACCGTCACCAGGCCGCGCAGAAGGATCACGGCCCACCCCGCCAGGGTGGACAGGGCGATCACGCAAAAAAACAGGGATTGGGCATTGCCTGTTTGGACATGGAAGCAAAGCCCGATGCAGCCCGCCAGCCCTCCGCAGGCCAGGCACCAGAGCGCCTGCTGGCTGCGCCGGGCCCGGCGGCGCCATCTTTCCGCTTCGCCGGGCGTATACAGCGGTGTCATTTTCTGTTCAGACCCTTTCGTTTCAGGAGGGTTTCCCTCCGTTTCCCGCCCAAAAGTATAGCATGGTTTTCCGCTCTTGACAAGCGGCGGCCCCTGCGGTACGATGAAGCCAAAGAAAGCGGAAAGAAGGCACTTTATATGAAACGTTTCCTGTGCTGCCTCCTGCTCCTGTCTCTCCTGTGCGGCGTCTGCCTGGCCGAGGCGGCATACGATTCCACCGGGGTATACCGTCTCAGCGGCGCAGGGGAAGCGGTGATTGACGACGTAGTGTTTTCCGGCGTTCCCTCCATCAGCGGCAACAACCGGGTATTCTATGAAATATTTGTGGGCTCCTTTTCCGATTCCGACGGGGACGGCGTGGGGGATCTGCGGGGCGTCATCAACCGGATGGATTATCTGAACGACGGGGATCCCCAGTCCGGCCTGAGCCTGGGCATCGAGGGCATCTGGCTCACCCCCATTTTCGCATCTCCTTCCTATCATAAATATGATGTGACGGATTTTTACACAATCGATCCCGCCTTCGGCACCCTGGAGGATTTGAAAGAGCTGATCGGCCTGTGCCATGAAAGGGATGTGAAGCTGATCCTGGATCTGCCCATCAATCATACCGGGATCCAGAACCGATGGTTCAGGAATTTCCTCAACGCCCACCTGATGCACAATCCCGAAAACATCTATTATGATTTCTATACGTGGCTGACGCCGGGAGAAACCATTCCCTCCGGCCGGCATTTCGCCGTCGTTCCCGGCCAGGATCTTCTCTATGAAGCCAATTTCTCCGACAGCATGCCGGAACTAAATTTTGACAATCCGCTGGTCCGGCAAACGGTGCTGGAGGTGGCGAAGCATTACCTGGCCCTGGGGGTGGACGGCTTCCGCTTTGACGCGGCCAAATACATTTATTTCGGCGATCACAGCCGGTCCGCCGCCTTCTGGGATTGGTACATCGATGAACTGAAACAGGGGAAGCCCGACCTCTACGCCGTGGCGGAAGTGTGGGACGGGGACGGCGTCATTGATCGCTATCTGCCCATCATGAACTGCTTTCATTTTTCCTTCAGCCAGGTTTCGGGCCTCATCGCGGAAACCGCCAAGGCCGGCAATGTGAACCAGTACACCGCAGCTGTGCAGAAGTACCTGGAGCATCTCCGCGCCCTGAACCCGGACGCCCAGGGCGTGCTGTTCGTATCCAACCACGATATGGACCGTGCCGCGGGCTACCTCACCGCCGCCAGCGGGCAAATGAAAATGGCCGCCAATCTGTATCTGCTCTCCCCCGGATCCCCCTTCATTTACTACGGCGAGGAGATCGGCCTGAGGGGCTCCCGGGGCGGGGCGAACACCGACGCCAACCGGCGTCTGGCCATGGTGTGGGGCGACGGGGATCCTATTCAGGATCCCGAAGGCGCCACCTACGCCAAGCAGACCCCCTACAGCGTGAAGGATCTCTTCCGGATGGGCGACAGCCTGTACAGCTATTACAAGCGGCTGCTCATGATCCGCAAAGCTAATCCGGAAATTGCCCGGGGCGAATACAAAGCGCTCTCTTTCAGCGGCACAAAGGCCGGCGGCTTTGTGTGCACCTTTGAGGGCAGCGCCGTGGCCGTTGAGATCGGAAGAGCACACGTCTGAACTCCAGTCACGAGATT
>CAZQAM010000027.1:0-9770 GCA_964591355.1 uncultured Oscillospiraceae bacterium | reverse complement strand
TCCGAAATAAAGGACGCAGAGCATAGGCAAGCGAAAGCGCAGGCTATGCGAAGAAGGAGCAAACCGAAAGGTTTGTGACGCGGAACGCGTCCGAAATTAAGGACGCAGAGCATAGGCAAGCGAAAGCGCAGGCTATGCGAAGAAGGAACAAACCGAAAGGTTTGTGACGCGGAAAGCGTCCGAAATAAAGGACGCAGAGCATAGGCAAGCGAAAGCGCAGGCTATGCGAAGAAACTCATTTCCGGTGGCAATGGCGAAGGGGTCCCACCTGTTCCCATCCCGAACACAGAAGTTAAGCCCTTCAGCGCCGATGGTACTTGGCTGGACACGGCCCGGGAGAGTAGGTCGCCGCCGGATTCCAATTGGACACTCCAGATGATGGAGTGTCCTTTTTTCGTGCGAAGAATTGGCCGATGACGGCAGAAAGCGGCTGAATTGATTTTTGCAGGAAGGGATGCTATAATCAACGGGGCTGCGAAGAATGCGCCGGCATGCCGTAAACAGTTGAAGAAAATGGGGAAATGTCCGTGAAAGGCACATTTGAGAGGATTTACGAACTTGTGAAAAAGATCCCGCGGGGGAAAGTGGCGTATTACGGACAGATTGCCGCGCTGGCCGGGATCCCCCGGGCGGCCAAAGCAGTGGGCAACGCCATGGCATGCTGCCCTGCCGGAAGAGGCGTGCCCTGCCACCGGGTGGTGGACAAGCGGGGTGGCACAAAGGCAGCCTTTGATGTTTTTTACACGGGTACGCAGCGGGCCATGCTGGAAGCGGAGGGCGTAAGCTTTCTGCCTGACGGGCGGGTGGACATGGCCGCCTGCTGTTGGGACGGGACGGAGACGGAGCACACCTGACCGGGCCGTTCGGCCATCCGGAAGCGGACAAAAAGCGGGATTGACGAATCACGGGGAAAGGGATTTACTGACAAGGGGGAGCACATGGTTTTTGCATCGGCAGCGTTTTTATCTTTGTTTCTGCCGCTGACGCTGGGCGTCTGTTTTCTGCTGCGCAGACATGTGAAATGGCAGAATGCCGCGCTGCTGCTCCTGAGCCTTCTTTTTTACGCCTGGGGTGAATGGCGGCACCTGCCTGTGCTGGTTTTATCCGCCGTGGGCAACAGCGTGCTGGGCCGCGCCGCCTGGGAAAAACGGGAGAAACGCTGGCCGGTTTTTCTGGCGGCGGCCATGAACCTGGCGCTTTTGATTTATTATAAGTATGCGGGCTTCGTTTGCCAGGCGCTGCGCATATCCTGGGAAAGCCCGGCGCTGCCCCTTGGCATCTCCTTTTTCACGTTCCAGGGGCTGTCCTACGTGCTGGATATGCGCCGGGGAAGGGAGAAACCGGGCGGCCTGATGGAGAGCTGCCTGTACATCTGTCTGTTTCCGCAGTTGGTGGCAGGGCCCATTGTCCGGTGGGGAGAAGTCAGGGAAGCCCTGCGGGACAGACGGATCACCCTGGAAGGGGTGGGCGAGGGCTTCCGCCGCTTCGTGCCGGGCCTGGCCAAGAAAGTATTGCTGGCGGACAGCCTGGGGCTGCTGGCGGATGCGGCCTTTGCCTGCCCGGACGGGCAGCGCTGGGCGGTCTTTGCATTGCTTGGCGGCATCGCCTTCTGCCTGCAATTGTACCTGGATTTTTCCGGATACTCCGATATGGCGGTGGGGCTTGGAAGAATGCTGGGCTTTTCTTTCCCGGAGAACTTTTCCCATCCCTATGCCAGCCTGTCCATGGCATCGTTCTGGCAGCGGTGGCACATGACCCTGTCCCGCTGGTTCCGGGATTATGTCTATATTCCCCTGGGAGGCAGCCGGAGGGGCAAAGGCCGCCGGATGCTGAACCTCCTTATTGTGTTTGCGCTGACGGGGCTGTGGCACGGCGCGGGGTGGACGTTCCTCCTCTGGGGACTGTGGAACGGATTGCTGGTGATGCTGGAAAGAGGAGGCGCTTTCAGGATGGATGCCTGGCCCCGATGGACGGCGCGGCTGTATGTGGCGCTGGGAGTGCTGCTTGGCTTTATCGTGTTCCGGGCGTCATCCCTGCCGGCGGCCGGCGCATATCTGGCCGGGCTTTTTACCCGCTGGCAGGCCGATGAAGCCATGCTGCACCGGTGCCTCCTGGCCCTGGATCCAAGGACGATTGGGGCTTTGATCCTTTCCGTGCCGGTGAGCCTGGGCGCAAAGATCCCTGTGCCCGAAAAGGCGCGGGATCTGCTTTGCGCGGGGCTTTTGCTCCTGTGCGTATTATCCATTGTTGCTTTGGGGTATCACCCCTTCCTGTATTTCCGGTTTTAAGGGGGCCAGGCAATGAAAAAACTGACGGCTGCGCTGTGCCTGCTGATCCTGCTTTTGCCTGTGCCGGGCCTGATCCTGAATCAGCCCGATTTGCTCAGCGCCGACCGGGAGGAAAACATCAGCAGGGCTCTGGGCCTGCGAAACGAAATGCTGTTCCTTCACGCGGGCGTCAGCCGGCTGTTTGGCATGAGCGGCAGCAGCCAGGTGACGCTGGGAAAGCGCGGCGCGCTGTTCCTGTCCGAAACCCTGCCCGAAGCGGTGGGGGCGGAAAGCCTCACCGATGCTGACATCGAAAGGATCGCCGGGGGCCTGAAAGCGCTGGATGATCATCTGCGGGCCCGGGGCGCGTATCTGGTGTTCCTGTGCGCCCCCAGCAAGGCCGGGATCCGGACGGGGGATCTGCCATATTATGCGCTGCCGAAAACCGGGGAAAGCGCGTTGCGGAAACTGCTGGATCAGTTGGAGGACAGGGGCGTTAGGTATGTGGACGCGGGAGCGCTGGCCGCAAAGCTGGGGGATAGCGCGTATCTGCGTACCGATACCCATTGGAGCGGCGAAATGGCCCTGGAGGTCTACCGGGCGCTGATGCGGGAATTGCCGGAAGCGGCCCATGAGACCTATGAGGGCGCCGCCTGGGAAGAGAGCCTGGAAATGGGGGATCTGACGGCGCTGATCGATCCCGTTTACGGGGAGAAGGAAGCGGTATCCCGCCTGCAATTGGAAAGGGCCTATCAGGCGAAAGGGATCATGCGCACCGTCATGGACATGCGGATCGAGACGGCCTGCAGCCGGAATGATCTGCACATCCTCATGCTGCGGGATTCCTTCGCCAATGCCCTGTTTCCCTGCCTGGCCAACAATGTGGGTTCCCTGCGTCTGATCCGGGCCGCCCAATGGGAGGAGGATTTCTGGCAGGAGGGAACCGATGCGGTGATTCTGGAAATCGCCGAAAGGAACCTGCGCACCCTGGCGGAAGCGCCCCTGATTTGACGGAGAGAAAAGCATTTGGTATAATGAGGCCGGAGGAAAGAGCCATGAAGCGTTTTTTTTCGGTGCTTCTGATCCTTTGCCTGTTCCAGGCGGGCACTGCTTTGCTGGAAGCGGCCCCCCTGACGGAAGCGGATTTTGTATTGGCGTATGCGGACGGGGCGTATGAACTGCGCACCGATCCCGCGCTTTTGATAGCCGCCATGGAGCGGCGGGACGGGGAAAAGCCCGCCGTTTTTGAGGCGGAAAGCTGCCTCTTTCAGGGCACGGACAAGGAAATCACCGGCCGGGAATTGATCCTGGGCACGTATCCCATGGGCCCCGGCGGCAAGGATCTGCTGGAAACCATCGTGATCTGCGCGGGCCCCTGGGTCACCAGCCGGGGTATTGGCATCGGCAGCACCAGGGAAGAAGTGATCCAGGCTTACGGCAGCGATTTTCTGGAGGATTACGATCAGATGGTGTACGCTGTGGGCGAGGCGTATGCTTCTCCCATGGTGATTTTTCAGATGGACCTGGAAACAGCGCTGGTCACGGCGGTTTTCCTGATGGCGCACAGCGCCTGAAAGGGGGCGGGCGGCAGCCCTCCCCGGATAGAGAAGGTGGCATATGCTTCGGATCGGGCAGTTTACGGATACATTTCTCCCCGTCGTGGACGGGGTGGGCCGGGTGGCCCTGGCTTACGCGGAAACCCTGTGCAAAATGGGGCATCAGGTCTCGGTGGTGACGCCCATGTACGACACGGGCTACCGCGGCGGGTTTCCCTTTGAAATCGTGGATTTTGTGGGCATGAAACTGCCGCGCATGAATCAGTACAAGACCGGCGAGGCGCCGTTGGATTCCCATTACCGGCAGCGGATGAAGATGATCCCCCTGGATATCGTGCATGCCCACAGCCCTTTTACCGCGGGCAGCGAGGCGCTGCGGCTGGCGGTATTGCGGAAATTGCCCCTGGTGGCTACGTTTCATTCCAAGTACTACGATGATTTCCTGAAAACCACGAAATCGGAAGCCCTGGCCCGGGCCGGGGTCAAATTTGTGGTGGATTATTATGAGCGGTGCGACGAGGTATGGGCGGTGGGCCAGAATACGGCGGACGTGCTGCACGAATACGGCTATGAAGGCCCCATTACCGTGATGCCCAACGGCGTCACCCTGCGCACCGCATCCAGGGACGCTGTGCAGGAGGTGGAGCGCCGCTGGGGCCTGGGGCGGGATCCCATGATCCTGTTCGTGGGGCAGATGAACTGGAAAAAGAATATCCTCCGGGTGCTGGAGGCCTGCGCTCTGCTGAAACAGGAAAACAAGCGGTTCCAGCTGGTGCTGGCCGGCCAGGGGCCGGATATGAAGGAAATCGAAAAGAAGATTTACGCTCTGAACCTGGGGGACCGGGCGCATCTGGCGGGCCATATCACCGACAGCAGGATCCTGGACGGCCTGTATACCCGGGCTACGGCGTTTGCCTTCCCTTCGCTCTACGATAACGCGCCCATGGTGGTCCGGGAAGCGGCGGTGATGGGAACGCCATCGGTGATGGTGCGGGGAAGCAGCGCCGCTGAAATCATTGCAGATGGGGACAACGGTTTCCTGTGCGAGGACGACGCGGCGGATCTTTGCCGGGTGCTGCAGGGGATCCTCAGCGATCCCCAAAAAGCGGAGCAGGCGGGCCTTCGGGCCCGGGAAACCATTCCCGTGCCCTGGGAGCGTATCCTGGAGACGGCGGTGGAGCACTATGAACGCCTCATCGCCCTGGGCAGGGAAGGCAAGCTGCAAAAGAAGACTCTGCGGGTGATCTGATACTATTTCGCGTCTAAAACATTGAATCTTCGGGCGTCTTTTCCGCCCTGGCAGTGCTTCATTCCGGTCAACGTAGCGCTGCTACGCCTCCCTTCATTCAGCTTTGCCAGGACAAAAAATCCATCCCGAATCTTTCAATTTTTTAGACGAGAAATAGTATGAGAGAAGTACCTGGCATCTTTTTCCCGCCTTTTGCTTGTAAGGCGGGTTTTTGCATGATATAATAACGAGCGAATCGGCCCGGAGAGGCGATTCCGCGTCCCGGCGGGCAGGGAATGGCAGCACACCGGGCGCCAAGAGCAGAGGAAATACACGGCCGCGCACAGGAGGAAAGGAACCCATGTTTCTGGCGGACAAATGGAAGGATTTTGAGGTGATCGATACCGGCGACGGCGAAAAGCTGGAGCGCTGGGGCGATTATCTCCTGGCCCGGCCGGATCCTCAGGTGATCTGGCCCCGGGCGGAAGAGGGGCTGTGGAACAAGGCCCAGGCCCATTACCTCCGCAGCGACCGGGGCGGCGGCGCGTGGGATTTTCGGGAAACGCTGCCGGAAAAATGGATCGTCACATACGGCAGTCTCCGGTTTTATGTGCGGCCCACCGGCTTCAAGCATACCGGGCTGTTCCCCGAGCAGGCCGCCAACTGGGATGCCATGGCTGATCTGCTGAAAAAGCGTCCGGGCGCCCGGGTGCTGAACCTGTTTGCCTATACCGGGGGCGCTTCCCTGGCCTGCGCTGCGGCGGGCGCCCATGTGACCCACGTGGACGCCGCCAAGGGGATGGTGCTCTGGGCCAAGGAAAACCGGGAACTGTCCGGCCTGCCGGAAACTTCCTTCCGCTTCATCGTGGAGGACGCGATTTCCTTCGTGCGCCGGGAGATCCGCCGGGGCAGCCGTTATGACGGCGTGGTGATGGATCCGCCCAGCTATGGCCGGGGCCCTTCCGGCGAAGTATGGAAGCTGGAAAACGAGCTTTATCATCTGGCGGATACCTGCGCCCAGGTGCTGAGCGACGCGCCTTTGTTTTTCTTCATCAACAGCTATACTACCGGGTTCCAGCCCGCGGTGCTGCAAAATATTCTGCAGAAAACAGTGGAGGGGCGCTGGGGCGGCCGCGTCGATTCCCGGGAACTGTGCCTGCCCGTCCGCACCGGGGGCATCCTGCCCTGCGGCGCCACGGGACGATGGATCAATGAGGTGTGAACATGGACAAGCCGACGATTCTCTATGAAGACAACCATGTCATCGTGGCGGTGAAGCCCCAGAACCTGCTGACCCAGGGGGACGAGACCGGGGATGACAGCCTGCTGGACCAGGTGAAGGCCTATGTGAAGGAAACGTACAATAAGCCCGGGGAAGCCTATATCGGCCTGGTGCACAGGATGGATCGGCCGGTGGGGGGCCTATTGGTCTTTGCCCGCACCAGCAAGGCGGCGGCAAGGCTTTCCGAGCAGGTGCGCACCCACGAGCTCAATAGGCAGTATGTCTGCATCGTGGAGGGCGACGCCCAGGATCAGTTCACCTATGTGGATTATCTGACCAAAGATGTGGAAAACAACCGGGTCGCCGTGCTGCCCTCTTATCTGAAGCTCCAGGGCAAGGAGGCTATCCTCCATGGCCGCACCGTGGCCAGGAGGGACGGCCTCAGCCTGGTGGCCATCCAGCTGGAGACCGGCCGCGCCCATCAGATCCGGGTGCAGATGCAGCACGCGGGCTATCCCCTCTGGGGGGATCACCGCTACGGCAATGGCAAGGGCAGGGAGCAGATCGCCCTGTGGGGTATGCGCCTGGCATTTATCCATCCTGTGACGAAGGAGCAGATGCTCTTCATTGCTCCCGTGCCGGAGGAAAAGCCCTGGCTGCTGTTTGAAAGGGAGCTGCGGGGCCTGGAAACCATCTGGCCTCAAATCACGCCTGTGATGGTAAAAGAATCGTAAGGAGGCGGCGTATGGGCAGCCCCGTTACTTTTGAATTGCTGCATACCTGCAAGCAGTCCGGCGCCCGGCTGGGCGTATTGCATACGCCCCACGGGGATATTCCCACCCCCATTTACATGCCTGTGGGCACCCAGGCCACCGTAAAGGCTATGACCTCCCGGGAAATGGAGGAAATCGGCGCCAGGATCATTCTTTCCAATACCTATCATCTGCATCTGCGCCCCGGCGAGGATATCGTTCAGGAAGCCGGCGGGCTGCATACGTTCATGGATTGGCACCATCCTGTGCTCACCGACAGCGGCGGGTTCCAGGTGTTTTCCCTGGCAGGGCTGCGCAAAATCACCGAGGAAGGCGCGGCCTTCCGCAGCCATCTGGATGGCGGGAAGCGTTTCATCAGCCCGGAAAAATCCATGGATATCCAGCAGGCCCTGGGCAGCGATATCGCTATGGCCTTTGACGTGTGTTCGCCTTTTCCCTGCGATCATCGGACGGCGGAGGAGGCCATGCACCGCACCCATCGCTGGGCGGAGCGCTGCAAAAAGCACCACACACGGGAGGATCAGGCGCTGTTTGGCATCGTGCAAGGGGCGTTTTACGAGGACCTGCGCATTGAATCAGCCAAAACGCTGGCGGATATGGATTTCCCCGGCTATGGCATCGGGGGCCTGTCCGTGGGCGAGCCCAAGCCGGTGATGTACGAAATGCTGGAGAAAATCGAGCCGTACATGCCGAAAAACAAGCCCCGCTATCTCATGGGCGTGGGCACGCCGGACTGCTTCCTGGAGGGTGTGCTGCGGGGCATTGATATGTTCGACTGCGTGCTGGCTACCCGCATCGCCCGCAACGGCACCTGCTTCACAAAGCATGGCCGGCTGGTGGTGCGCAACGCTCAGTACGCCCGGGATTTCACCCCCATCGAGGAGGACTGCGACTGCTACGCCTGCCGGCATTTTACCCGGGCCTATGTCCGCCATCTGCTGAAGGCGGAGGAGATTACCGGCGCCCGGCTGGCGTCCATTCACAATCTGCGTTTCCTTATCCATATGATGGAAGAGATCCGCCAGGCCATCCTGGAGGACCGCTTCCTGGATTACCGGAAAGCGTTCTACGAACGGTACGACATGAGCAGACACTTCTGAGAAGGAGACGTGTACTTTCCTGAGCTCCAGGAAAGTACACGTTTTTGGGGTTACGGCAGCTTTTCCAGGAATTCCGCCTTGATGTCGTCCAGCCGGGCGTAATCCATGGCGTCGATGTAGTATCTTTCCAGGGCGTCGTGCCGTTGTTTGGCGTCGCTGAGGGCTTCCATGGCCTGATTCACCGTCAGATCATACACCGCCTTGTCGAAAGCCAGGCGCTGGCTTTCCCGGCGAAGGATCTCCCTGTCCAGATCGGGGACGAAGGAAGGGGCGTCCATCATTACGGCGGTGGTGAATACCGTGCCGCCGGCGTTCAGGTGGGCCAGACAGCCGGCGTCCAGGGGATCGTGATAGACGGCGCGCTTCAGACGGTTCTGCCGGGCGGCAGCGAGAACGGGCTGCAGCAGGGCATCCGAAGGAAAGCCCCAGGGCGCGTCGATGCAGTATGTTTTTTCTGTGACAATGGAATCGATTTCCTGCAGAACGCCCTGGCAGGTAATGGCCTGGGCGAAGACGTGGGTTTCTCCGCCGTCCGGGCCGCCGCCGAGCAGGGACAACAGCTCCCGCTCCATGTGCAGGCGGCTTTTTTCACTGAATGCCGCGTCATATACGGCGCCGGCATCCTGCCGCAGGGCCAGGGCGGCCCGCAGACAGCGATAGGCCCTGGCAAAACAGCCGGAAATTTCCCGGGTCAGGCTTTCGATTTCCGCCCTCTGGGCTTCCAATTGCTGCTCATGGAGGCATACGCCCAGGTTCAGTATGCCGTCCCCGGCCCCCGGCAACTTGGGATCCACGATGTGCGGCGCAGTGCCGTCCAGGATCAGGAATCCCTTGCTGGGGATCCGGACCGCGTCCAGGGAAGCGGGATCCCCGGAGCAGGAATAATAGTCAATATCCAGGCCCTGCTGTTCATAATGCTTTCCCACTTCCCGCATCAGGGTGGATTTTCCCACCCCGGGGCCGCCCTTCAAAATGACCGTGCGGCGGGCCAGGCTCCGCAGGTCCTCGTAAAAGCCTACGAACCCGGCGGCGGTATTGCTGCCCGGAAACAAATGACGGATGCGCTGCTTTTCCATAGGTTTGTCCTCCTTGGATCATGTGATACAGGAGGGTATGCGAAAAAAGCGGCAAACAGAACAGGGGAAATGCTCTCGATCCTCTTCTGCCTCAAACCGGGATCCTATCCAATTGCCCTGAACAAGCAGTTCAACGGCCCCAAACAGTGCGCACAGGGGGACCAATCGCGCCCCCTCCATGAGAAGAATGGGGCCGGCAGCAAATTCTCGCAGTATTTTCCATGGTTCGATTTCAGAATACGGTGAAGGGAAGCCGGCCAAACGACAGTTTGAACCGGAGAACTGACAGCTTGAGTGGCTGTATCTTGCGGAACGGCGTCCATTTCCATAGAATGGTATCCGGAAGGGAGGAAAGCCGTGAAAGCATTTTTAGCCCCAGATCAAAGCCTTTGCCAAGGTTTGTTAAGGCTGAGTTGACGCTGTTGATCGTATCCGGCATGCCTTTTGCGTTTAGTTCAAGTGTACCAGGCTATTTTTGATCCGCCATGATCCTTCGCATCTTTTATGATTTGTGATATCATAACAGCGGAAAAGAAATTTTTCCGCGC
>CAZQAM010000026.1:0-10032 GCA_964591355.1 uncultured Oscillospiraceae bacterium | reverse complement strand
CAAGCGGGCATTTATCAGCACATGTACACCAACGGCATCAACGCGACGCGGGATAACCTGAAGGCCCTGGCGGAAGCCGGGCTGGACGAGCTGCGCTTCAATCTGGGGGCCACCCGCTGCGCCGATGCGGTGATCGAGCACATGCGCGCCGCCGCGGAATATTTCCCGGCTGTCGGCATCGAAACCCCCATGACGCCGGATTTTTACTTGGCCTTCCAGGAGAAAAAAGACCGGATTCTGTCTTCCGGCATCCGATTCATGAACTGCGCCGAACTGCATCTGAATGAAAACAACATCGAAAACTACGCCGGGGAAAACCTGTACTGGTGCCGTCAAGGCTATGTATCCCCCATTTTCAGCCGGGATCTGACGCTGCGATTGATGAAGCAGGCCGCATCGGAAAAATGGCCCATCCTTTTGCACGACTGCTCCAACCGCACCAAATTCGCCCGGGACCTGAACCTGAAAGCCAAGGAGGGCGGCTGGTTCGGCCAGAGCGCCTACGGCTGCGAATTCAGCCGGATCCCCTACCGGCATTTCCTGCCGGTGCTGCGGGATGAGTCTTTTTCTTTCCTGGAGGAAGAGCCAATGCCGAAGGGATTCGGCATCGGGGATATCGTGCTGTAATCAAAGAAACAGGCGAAGAAAAAAGCCATGCTCTCTTTTTTTTGAAAGCATGGCTTGTTCTTTCTGTAATACTATTTCTCGTCTAAAAAATTGAAAGATTCGGGATGGATTTTTTGTCCTGGCAAAGCTGAATGAAGGGAGGCGTAGCAGCGCTACGTTGACCGGAATGAAGCACTGCCAGGGCGGAAAAGACGCCCGAAGATTCAATGTTTTAGACGCGAAATAGTATAAAATGTTTTTTTATTGGAGCTCATCAATTTTGCTGGCTTTCCAGCCAATGAGGGCGCCGTACAGGCCGCTGGCATGGAAGGATACATCCCTGAAGCCCGCTTCCTGCATCAGCCGCAGCATTTCCCGCCGGGAAACCTCGTTTTCGCTGCGCAGGGAAAAAACCGGCGCGGCCATCACAAACTGGCCTCCCGCATGAAGCACCCGCAGGGCTTCCGCCAGGATATGCCGCGCATCGCCCCGAAGAGGGGAGGAAAGCAGCACCGCGTGGAAGGTATTGTCCCGCCAGGGAATATCATCCATTCGGGCGGCGATCACATCGGCATCCCCCAGCTGCTCGGAGATGACCCGGGCCTGATCGGCCGTATCGCACATGCCGCACAGGGTCAGCCGCATTTTCCCGTTCAGGTAATTCAGCAGGGCGCCTGTACCGCAGGCCATGTCCAGCACCTTGTCATGCTCTTCCAATGCTGCCCAGGAAGTGCACGCCTTCATGGACGCGGAAAGGCGCAGCTGGTTTTTTGACGCAGCGGCATAGCCCATTGCTTCGGTTTTCATCAGCATGATTCCTTGATCCCCTCCCTGGCAGTTTTTTCTGTCGCGCTGCCTGGTACATAGATTATAACACATCTTTTCACAAAATGCACGCATTTTTGTAATAATTTTTTAATTTTTTTATAACTTTTTTCAAAACAACAGGAAAATCCAGGGTTTCAAGGGCCTGGAAAGCAAAAAAAACACGCTGCACACAGATAGAATTGTGTGCAGCGCACTATTTTGTAACAATTACAGTTTTTCCCAGGCTTTTTTCAGCGCCTCCACCTGGTCCAGCCTCTCCCAGGGCAGGTCCACATCGGTACGGCCGAAGTGGCCGTAAGCGGCGGTCTGCCGGTAAATGGGGCGGCGAAGATCCAGCCTGCGGATGATGGCGTCAGGGCGCATATCGAACACCTTTTCCACCAGCCGTGCGATTTCAGCATCGGGGATCACCCCGGTGCCCCGGGTGTTCACCTGGAAGGAAACGGGTTTGGCGACTCCGATAGCGTAGGCCAGGGCGATTTCGCACTGCTTTGCCAAGCCGGCGGCCACCACATTCTTGGCGGCGTGCCGGGCCGCATAGGCGGCGGAGCGGTCCACTTTCGTGGGGTCCTTACCGGAGAAGGCGCCGCCCCCGTGGGGCGCATAGCCGCCGTAGGTATCCACGATGATCTTGCGTCCGGTGAGGCCGCTGTCCCCCGCGGGGCCGCCGATCACGAAGCGTCCGGTGGGATTGATGAAATATTTCGTTTCCGGCGTCAAAAGCGTCGCGGGGATCACTTCCCGAATCACATGCTCCATCATCGCCTGCTCGATGTCCGAATGGGTCACGCTGTCGTCATGCTGGGTAGAGATCACGACGGCGTCCACCGCGGCGGGGATTCCGTCCTCGTAAACCACCGTCACCTGCGCCTTGCCGTCAGGGCGCATCCAGGGGCAGATGCCGTTTTTTCGCACGTACGCCATCCGCCTGGTGAGCCGGTGGGCCAGAGCGATGGGCATGGGCATCATTTCGGGGGTCTCGTCGCAGGCAAATCCGAACATCATGCCCTGATCCCCTGCGCCGGTTTCATTCTTTTCTTCGCTGCGGCTTTCCAGGGCGGCGTCCACGCCCCGGGCGATATCGGGCGACTGATCGTGCACAGCCACCAGCACCGCGCAGGATTCGCCGTCAAAGCCCTTTTTCGCCCGGTCGTAGCCGATATCATTCACTACTTTGCGGACGATATCGGCAATAGGCACATAGCCCTTTGTCGTGATTTCACCCATCACCAGAATGAGGCCGGTGGTGGCGCAAGTTTCGCAGGCCACCCGGGAATCCGGATCCTGCCGGAGCAGTTCATCCAGCACAGCGTCGGAAATCTGATCGCAGATCTTGTCCGGATGCCCTTCGGTGACCGATTCAGAGGTAAAGAGCGTACGCATTTTTTCATTCCTCGCTTTTTGTTTTTCTGAATTGCACACCTTCCGGCCGTAAAAAACGCTTGTCTGCGCGGACAGACAAGCGGCAAGAATACTCTTGTTTTTACTGCGCCTTATCTGCCAGCGTGAGGATCACGCTGCTGGAATTGGCACCTTGCGTTTGACCGCCGGTTGCCGGGCTTCATCGGGCCAGTCCCTCAGCCGCTCTGGATAAGGTATTCAATTCAGAAAAAGTATACACGATGTGCGCCGGTTCGTCAATACGGGACGGGAAAAATCCCTGCGTTGCCGGGGAGACGGATTATCTTTTCTCTGCCCAGTACAGCGCGGCGTCCACCGCCCGCTGCCAGCCGCGGATCCTCTCTTCCCTTTCTTCTTTCTTCATTTTGGGCGCAAAGGTATCCGCCACGTGCCAGCCGGATGCCGTCTCTTTGAGATTCGCGTAAATACCCACCGCCAGGCCTGCCAGCAGTGCCGCGCCCAGCGCTGTGGTTTCCAGCACCGCGGGCCGGAGCACAGGCACGCCCAGAAGATCCGCCTGGAACTGCATCAGCAATTGATTGGCGCTGGCGCCGCCGTCCACACGCAGCGCCGCGCTTTCGGTGCCGCAGTCCCGGGCCATGGCGGCAAACAGATCCCGGCTCTGGAAGGCGATAGCCTCCAGCGCGGCCCGGACGATATGCGCCCTGCCGGTGCCCCGGGTCATGCCAACCAGGGTGCCCCGGGTGTACATGTTCCAGTGCGGCGCGCCCAGCCCTGTAAAGGCCGGCACCAGGTAGACCCCGCCGGTATCGGCTACCGACGCGGCCACGCTTTCGCTCTCCGCGGCGGTGGAAATCAGCTTCATTTCATCACGCAGCCACTGGATCGCTGCGCCGCCCATAAAGACGCTGCCCTCAAAAGCGTAGGTAGGCTTTCCCCCCAGCCGCCAGGCCATGGTGGTCAGCAGCCCGCTTTCACTCAGGCGGAATTCTTCCCCGGCGTTCATCAGCATGAAGCAGCCGGTGCCGTAGGTGTTCTTCGCATCGCCCTGCTGAAAACAGGCTTGGCCGAACAGCGCCGCGTGCTGGTCCCCCACCAGGGAAGCCACCGGGATCCTGGCTCCCAGCAGATCCTCCCGGAGGCAGCCGATCACCTGGGCTGTATCCACTACGGTGGGCAGCATTTCACGGGGAATATCCATCATATCCAGCAGTTCCTGATCCCATTCCTGGGTATGCAGGTTAAACAGCATGGTTCGTCCGGCGTTGGTAGCGTCGGTAACATGGGGATGCCCCTCCACCAGGTGCCACGCCAGGAAAGAATCCGCCGTGCCAAAGCAGAGCTCGCCCCGCCTCGCTCGGTCCCGCAGGTTCAGTTCATCCAGCAGCCATTTCAGCTTCGTGCCGGAAAAATACGCGTCGGGCACAAGCCCGGTCTTTTCCCGGATCGCCTGGGTCCAGCCCGTGGCCGTCATCTGATCCACAATGGGCGCGGTGCGGCGGCACTGCCACACGATGGCGTTATACAGGCACACGCCGGTTGCCCGATCCCAGACGAAGGTGGTTTCCCGCTGGTTGGTGATCCCGATAGCCGCGATCTCTTCCGGATTGATTTGCGCCTTCCTGACCGCGGCGCGGAGGGACTCGATCTGAGTGGAGAGGATATCCGCCGGGTCGTGCTCCACCCAGCCGGGATGGGGATAATGCTGGGGAAACTCCTGCTGGGCGGCTGCGATCATATGCCCTTCCAGGGTAAACACCACAGCCCGGGAACTGGTGGTGCCCTGATCCAGCGCCACCAGGTAACGCTTATTCATCATGGATGATTCCTCCTCGCTGGGATGTATAGAACGATTTTCTGTTATTATACGCTATTTATCGGATTTCTTCAACTGTTTGAAGCACAAAAACAGCGGCAGACCTTTCCACTGTCGAAGCGTCTGCCGCTGTCTGCCCGCTTTTCCCAGCTTATTTCAGATGAAGCAGGGAATAATCCAGCATGCTGGCATCCTGATAGCCCATTTTCTTTATGGAAGAAACCAGCGAGTCGGTATCCACGGCGCCTTTGGCGATCTCGCTTTCCGGCATGTCGGCAAGCAGCTCGTACCGGATCAGTTCCCGGATCCGCTGGATGTTTTCCAGATTGTCGAAATCATAGGAGGCCACGGCGTAATCATTGTCGTCAAAATAACGCACCTGGGTAAAGGAAGGCCATTCATCCTGCTTGTAGAGCGAACGCAGGCCGCTCACAGTGAAGCCGGCGTTTTTCGCGCCCACCAGCACGAAGGACCATTTCTTGAGCCGATGGGTATCGTTGCCATAGTAAAGCACCTGGTATTGCCGAAAACCGGTATCCATCTCTTTCACCAAGACCACATGGCGGGTGAGCAAATCGGTCATGGCGGAAGAAACGGAGGTGGAAGTGCGCTGGTTTCCAGACGAGGCGCTGGAAGTTACCGGCGCTTTGCTGCTTCCGCTTTTCGTTGCGCCGCCTATCTGCTCGCCCACGTAGCTGCCGATCAAATACATGACAGCGACAATCAAAGCGCTGATCACGATGCCCTTGAAGCCGCCCTTTTTCTTCGGTGCCGGCTGCTGCGCCGCGGGCCGTGCAGCCGTCTGCGGCTGAACGGGCGGTTTTGCATCCGTTCCGGACGAAGCCTGCTGAGGCTGCTTCTGATTGGCGCCGCACTTTGGGCAAAAGCGGCTGTCCTCCTCTATCTGAGCACCGCACTTCCAACAATACATGATTCCTGTCTCCTTTTTTATTTCTTCTTTTTCTCCATGATGCCCGCGATCAGCGAGATCACCCCGGCGGGAAGCAGCACATATTGAATGGGAATCCCGCCGAGAATCACTGTGTAGCTGGAGCCGGAATTCATATCATTGATATTCACGATGGACACAATGACGCACACGGCCGCCACCAGGAAGTACGTCCAGTCTCTGTTCTTTTTTGCTTTTTTTGCCTGTTCAGGCGCGGACTGTCCCTGCGCGCCGGCAGAGGAAGCTGAGGACGGGGCCGCTGTTCCCCGGGAGGCCGTTTCCTGCGCGGCTCTTCTCAGCTCTGCGCCGCAGGAAGTGCAAAACCTGCTTTCATCGTGGTTTTCTTTTCCGCATTTCCAGCAATACATGACAATCGGTTCCTTTCCGTTTCTTCATGCGCTAACCATTTTCTGACAAATATGTCATTCTGCATCATTATAGGAAAGAACGGTTTCAATGTCAAGCAGTTTCCCTGCTGCCCGCCGCATCCCGGAAACTTCCTGCCCTCCGTTTTCTTCTCTTGACAATTGGGCGGCGTTTCATTATAATGCCTGTAAGGCTGTGACGGGAACACAGTAGCGCGGATGGCTAAGCCTGCAGAGAGCTTCCGGCAGGTGCAAGGAAGCGGCAGCCGCCGGCGTGAATTACCTCCCCGAGCCCGCGCCTGAAGGATTTTTTGTCTGCGTAGGGCAGCGCCGGTGCGCCGGATACAGCGCGAAAGAGGGCGCCTTTTCCCGGGAAAAGACGCCGAATGGAAGTGGTACCGCGATCCGACGCCTTCCCTCATGGGAAGGCGGTTATTTATTTCAGGAGAGGAGCTTAAACATGGATCTTCAATCCCTTCAGTTTGCCGATCGCTTCAACGGCATTTCCGGCAGCGCCATCCGGGAAATTTTCAAACTGCTGGCCGTGCCGAACATGATTTCCTTTGCCGGGGGCAATCCCGCCGCCTCCGCCCTGCCGGACGAAACCTGCGCGGAGCTTGCGAAGGAGCTGCTTCTTGACAAGGGCAAGGTGCTGCTGCAGTACGGCGCCACGGAGGGCTACGCGCCGCTCCGGGAAAGCTTGGTGCCCTATTTGAAGGACCGGTTTTCCTTCGAATGCGGGGCAGACGAAGTGCTGCCCGTCACCGGCTCCACCCAGGCCATGGATCTCTTGTGCAAAGCCCTTATCAATCCTGGGGATAAAGTGGTGGTGGAGAACCCCACGTTTCTGGGCAACATGCAGGCCATTAAGCTCTACCAGGCCCGTCTCGTCCCTGTGGACAGCGACGAAAACGGCGTGAAGGTGGATGAACTGGAGGAAGTATTCAAAAAAGAGCATCCCAAAATGTTCTATGTGATCCCCACCTTCCAGAATCCCACGGGCCGCACCCTTTCTCTGGAGAGGCGCAAAAAAATCGCCGCCCTGGCCAGCCAGTACGGCGTGGTCATCGCAGAGGATGATCCTTACCGGGATCTCCGCTACGCGGGCGAAGCGCTGCCTTCCATCAAGTCCTTCGACCAGGAAGGCTGGGTGGCGTTCATGGGCAGTTTCTCCAAGGTCATTTCCCCCGGGCTGCGGGTGGGCTTCCTGGCGGCCAACGCGGCGCTGCTTCGCAAGTGCATCATCGGGAAGCAGTCCAGCGACGTGCATACCGCGAATCTGAACCAGGCCATCGTGGACGCGTACCTGCGAAGGGGCCTTTTGATGCCCCATGTGGAGGAGATCTGCCTAAGCTACGCGCAGCAGATGAACGCCATGCTGGAGCTTCTGGGCCACTGCGGCGGCGTGGCCCGGTATACCCAGCCGGAAGGCGGGCTTTTCCTGTTTGCTGAGCTGCAGGAAGGCATGGACGCCGTGAAGCTGCTGCCCCAGGCGGTGGAAAAGGGCGTGGCCTATGTGCCCGGCACCTATTTCTACGCGGACGGCGGACACGAAAACACCATCCGGCTCAATTTCTCCATGTCCTCCGTGGAGCAGATCCGGCAGGGCATGGCCAAGCTGAACGAAGTTTTTTCAGCCAAATAAAAGAATTCGGAGGGAATAAACGATGCAAAACGTGCTTGATACCCTGCGGGAGCGGGGATTCCTGGCCCAGATCACATTTGAGGACGACTTATACAAACAGCTGGAAAAAGAGCCCACCACCTTTTATGTGGGCTTTGATCCCACCGCCACCTCGCTGCACTTCGGGCATTTCATCCCCATCATCGCCATGGCCCATATGCAGCGGGCGGGCCACATTCCTATCGCCCTGGTCGGCGGCGGCACGGCCATGATTGGCGATCCCTCGGGCAAAACCGACATGCGCAAAATGATGACCGTGGAGACCATCGACCACAACGTCGCCTGCATCAAAAAGCAGATGGAGCGCTTCATTGAGTTCGGCGCAGGCAAGGCCATGATCGTCAACAACGCCGACTGGCTGCGTTCCCTGGGCTATATGGATTTCCTGCGGGACGTGGGCGCCCTGTTCTCCGTCAACCGCATGCTGACGGCGGAATGCTACAAGCAAAGGCTCGAAAGGGGCCTCACCTTCCTGGAGTTCAACTACATGCTGATGCAGAGCTACGATTTCCTGCAATTGTTCAAGAAGTACAACTGCCGGCTGCAGATGGGCGGCGACGACCAGTGGAGCAATATGCTGGCCGGGGCCGACCTGATCCGCCGGAAGGAGCACGAAGCCGCCTTCGCCTGCACCTTCAAATTGCTGATGAACCATGAAGGCAAGAAAATGGGCAAAACGGAGAAAGGCGCCCTGTGGCTGGACGCGGGCCTTTGCTCTCCCTATGATTTCTACCAGTACTGGCGCAACATCGCCGACGCCGATGTGGAAAAGTGCCTGAGCCTGCTCACCTTCCTGCCCATGGAGGAAGTGAAGCGCCTCTCCCGCCTGGAGGGCAGCGCCATCAACGAAGCCAAGAAAGTGCTGGCTTTCGAATGCACAAAGCTGGTGCACGGCGAGGAAGAAGCCCAGAAGGCCCAGCAGGCCGCGGCGGCGCTGTTTGGCGGCGGCGGCGCGGACGCCGACGTACCCACCTTCGAATGGACCGCCGCCCAGATGGCGCAGGACAGCCGTCTGACTACGCTGCTGAACCTCTGCGGCCTGTGCACCTCCAACGGCGACGCCCGCAAGCAGATCCAGCAGAACGCCGTGGTCATGAACGACAGCAAGGTGACGGATATCAACCTGACCCTGACCGCCGATATGTTCCCCGCTGACGGCATTTTGCTTCGCAAGGGCAAGAAAAACTACTGCCGCGTGGTGCTGAAGTAATCTTTCTGTCCGCCCGGCCATTGCATGGAAAAGGATGGTTTTGCCATGCCCGGAGACTACAAAACGGTCAAACAGGCGGCCAGCGATGAATTCATCGTTCATAAAAGCCGCTTCATCGGTTCCGCTTCCCCCTGCGAAACGGAAGAGGAAGCGCTGGCCTTTTTGAAGTCCATCCGGGAAAAATACAGGGACGCTTCCCACAACTGCTACGCTTATGTGATCGGCCGGAACGCTGGCGTCATGCGCTATTCCGACGACGGGGAACCCGGCGGCACGGCGGGGCTGCCCATGATGGAGGTCCTCAAGGCCCGGCAGACCGTCAACTGCTGCGTGGTGGTGACCCGCTATTTCGGCGGGGTGCTGTTGGGAGCCGGCGGCCTGGTGAGGGCCTATTCCAAGGGCTGCGCCCTTGCCCTGAACGCGGCGCAGGTCGTCCGGATGGAAAAAAGCCAAAAAATCCTGCTGGATGTGCCCTATCCTTTGTGGGACCGGGTGAACCACGCGCTGAAGGGCCTGCCGGTGATCACGGAAGACACCGCCTTCGCCGCCTCCGTAGAGGCCACGCTGCTGATAAGAGTGAAGGATGTGGAAGCGGTAACGCAGAAGCTCACCGCCCTCACCGACGCGAAAGCCGAATGGCTTTCCCTGGAGGAAACCTACTGCCCCTGGCCGGAGGAGGAAAAAGATGGTACGTCTGGCGGAAATGAAGGATAAGGAAGCGGTCAACGCCCTGCGGCGGCAGGTAAACGATCTGCATGTCGAAGGCCGGCCGGATATTTTCAGGCCCGGCTTCTGCCCGGAAATCCGGGATTATCTGGACCTGTTTCTGACAAGGCAATCCGGCTGCGCCGCCGTGGATGAAATGGACGGCGCTATCTTGGGCATGGTGCTCATGGAAGTGATCGACCGCCCCGAAAACGCCTATAACCTGCCCCGGAGATTCCTTCGGGTGGTGGAAATCTGCGTGGACGCGGCATTCCGCCGTCAGGGCGTCGGAAAGCGGCTGATGGATTTCGTCAAGCAGTACGCCCGGGAAACGGGCCTGAAAAGGGTGGAGCTTGACGTGTGGGCCTTCAATGACGCTCTGGCCTTTTACGAAGCGGAGGGCTTTACGGTGTTCCGCCGGTTCCTGGAATGGTTTCCGGAGGAAGAAAAAAAAGCGGATGCAGATCGGAAGAGCACACGTCTGAACTCCAGTCACGAGATTCCATC
>CAZQAM010000025.1:0-10074 GCA_964591355.1 uncultured Oscillospiraceae bacterium | reverse complement strand
TTCCACGTCGGACAGAAGGAAATCCCCTTTGCCCGGATGCCGGTCCGCGCCTTCGCCGGCCACCCGGCTGATGACATAGACCGCCACATCCGTATCCTTTTCCCGGGTGATGGGATCGGCCTTGGGCGCCGGCAGGGGATGGGAAGCGTGGGCCCGGTACAGACTGTCAAAATTGCCGGGCTCGCTCATCCGGTAGAGGCTTTCCATCCACTTTTCCCGGCTTTCCTCATAAGCCCGGTCCAGGGCGTCCAGCCAGCCGGTGCTGGCAATGATCAGGCCGGCATCCCGAAGCCCCTCGTCAATGGACACGCCGGGGCGGCAGTTCACCGAGCCGGACCCGGTGCCCCCCGTAATGGTGTGCCGCGCGCCCGCTCCATACAGCGCTATCCGGGCGCCGGACGCCAGGGGCAGCACCCCATCGTTTTCCAGCAGCACGATGCCCTCCGCGGCAGTTTTCCGGGCCAGGGCCCGATGGGCGATTTCCCGCTGGGTGATTTCCTGGGACAGGGTTCCGGAAGGACCTGGAATCAGTTTCATACGCGTTTGCCTCCTTTGTTCGATCCATGGGACATAATGGGATCAGGCGATGCCGCCCGCGGCGTCGCTTTGAATACGGTTCATCCGGGCGTAACTGCCTCCCAAAGCCACCAGCTCCGCGTGGGTGCCGCTTTCGGTGATCCTGCCTTCTTCGATCACCAGGATCTGATCGGCGTTGCGGATGGTGGAAAGCCGATGGGCGATGGCGATGATGGTGCGCTTCCCGGCGATGCCGGCGATGGCGGTCTGGATCTGGCGCTCCGTTTCCACGTCCACGGAAGCGGTGGCCTCATCCAGGATGATGATGGGCGACCGGCGCAGGATGGCCCGGGCAATGGCCACCCGCTGCTTCTGGCCGCCGCTGAGGCGCAGGCCCCTTTCCCCCACCTGGGTGTCATACCCCTCCGGCATGGCCATGATATCCTCGTGGATATTGGCCGCCCGGGCCGCTTCCCGGATCTCCTCCAGGGTCGCGCTGGGCACTGCGTAGCCGATGTTCTCGGCGATGGTGCCATTGAAGAGGAAGGTATCCTGCAGAACGGGAGAAATATTCCGGCGCAGGCTTTCGATGGTAACATCGTTCAGGTCGTGGCCGTCAATGAGGATGCGGCCCGCGTCCGGCTCGTAAAAGCGGGAAATCAGCTGGGTCAGGGTGGTTTTGCCCACGCCCGTGGGCCCCACCAGCGCCAGCATCTTCCCAGGCTCGCAATGGAAGCTCACATCCCGCAGCACGTCGCTGCCCTTGTCATAGGCAAAGCTCACATGGTCGAAAGTGATATCCCCCTTGACATCCCGAAGTTCCTCCGCACCGGGCCGATCCTGGATTTCATACGGCGCATCCAGAATGGCCAGCACCCGCTCCGCCCCGGCCATGGACTGCTGCATGCTTTCCAGCAGGTTGGCCAGGCCGGTGACCGGGCCGTAAAACAGCCCCAGATACAGCAGGAACGCCACGATATCTTCCACCCGGAGCCCTTCCCGGTATGCCAGGCAGCCGCCGAAGGCCACCACCAGCACCGTGCCCAGGGAGGAAATGAACTCCACCGAAGGATGGAACACCGCGCTGATTTTCAGCGCCTGCAGCATAGCCCGGATGTGCTCGAAATTCCTTTCGTTCACCCGCCCGGTCTCGTACTCCTCCCGGCCGAAGGACTGGATCTCGTGAATGCCGGACAGATTGTCCTGCAGTTTGCCGTTGAGCTCCCCCATCTTTTTCTGCGAAATGCGGAAATAAGGCCGCACCTTTTTTGCAAAAACGATGCCGGAAAGGAAGATGAGGGGCAGCGGCGCGCAGGTGATCAGCGCCAGCTTCCAGTTGATGGTGAGCAATACGATCAATACGCCCAGGAACGTCACCACATTGGTGATGCTTTCCGGGATCATGTGGGCATACAGCAGTTCAAAATCCCGGGTATCGTTCACCACCCGGCTCATCAGATCGCCGGTCTGCTTGTCGTGGAAATAGCCCAGGTGCATATGCTCCAGTTTGTCATACGTCTTGGTGCGCAGATCCCCCACCAGGTACCAGGCAGCTTTGTGGGCCAGATAATTGCTCAGAAAACGAAAGAGGATCCGCAGCAGGTACAGCGCCGTCAGAATCACCGTCAGCGTGCCGATGCGGGAAAGGCCGCCTTCATCCACGCCTCTTTCCACCACCCCCGTCATGGCGGACAGCACCCTGGGCGCCGCCAGGTTCACCGCCGTCAGCATCAGGGTCGATAAAATGGCGATGATATACAGGGTTTTGTACCGGATGGCCTCACGGCTCAGCCGCCATAACAGCTTCACTGGCATCCCTCTTTCCAAACAAAAGAAAAAACAGAAAGACCCTTCTGCCCGAAAACCAACAAACGCCTGTTTCGGACAGCGGAGCAGACGCCGGCGTTCCTTCCGGTATTCCTTCCTGCGCTGCTCACGTTTTTTGATATCGTTTATTGTATAACTTAAAGTCAGCTCGAAGTCAATACCTTTGTTCTGTCATAGAGCCATTTTTCCCGTTCCGCAGTGGATGCCTGCAAAAAGAGGGCTGCCCGAAGGCAGCCCTCTTATCTTTCCTTTGGTGCGAACAGCTTATTCGCCCACGGTGCAGTACATGAAGTACTTGTAGCCCAGCGGGTTAGCGAAGAAGCCCTGCACATCCTTGGACAGCATATAAATATCGGTGTAGTAGTACAGGGGGGTGATGGCGCCGGTGCTCATGAGCAGATCTTCCGCGGCGTGCATCAGGCCATAGCGGGCATCCTTATCGGTGCAGCCCTTGATGGCGGCGATGGCGGCGTCATAGGTCTGGGCCCAGGTGCCGTTCTCCACCTTCACATCCACGCCGTAGGGGGTCAGGTCGATGCTGTAGATGGCGGCATCGGCATGGGCGCCCTTGCCGAACTGGGAGTCATTGTTGCCGGAGCCGGAAACCCACATATCCAGGAAGGAGATGGGATCGTTGTAGTCCGCCAGCCAGCCGTTGCGGGCCACGGTGTAGTCGCCCTGCTTACGGGTATTGAGGAAGGTGTTCCATTCCTGGTTCACCATGTTCATCGTGATGCCCACGCTGGACAGAACGCTCTGCAGGTATTCACCGATCTTCTTGTGGCCTTCGCTGGTGTTGTAGAGGTATTCCATGGCGGGGAAGTTGGTGAACTGGCCGGTGGCCTCATCAAACTCATAATACTTCTTCAGGATTTCCAGCGCGGTCTCCCAGTTGGACTCATAGGCTTCCGCGGAAGTATCCCAGTAGCCAACGAAGTCGTTGTGGCCGGCCTTCTCATAGAACTGATCAATGCCGTTGGCATCGGTGAGGCCCAGCGCCACGAAGGAAGAAGCGGGCTGCTGGCCGGCCTTGCCGATTTCGGTGACGATGTAGTTCCGGTCATAGAGCAGGCCCAGGGCAAAGCGGATCTCGGCGCGGGCATATTCCGCATCAGCGCCGGTCAATTCGCAGCCTTCGGGCAGGATGTCGGCGTTCACGTTCCAGGAGACGTAATAGGTGCCCATCTGAGAGCCCACGAAGAACTCATCGGGATACTGCTCTTTCAGGGCGTCGATTTCATCATTGGGCACGTCGTCGATCAGCAGCCAGTCGCCGTTCTGGAAGTTGGCCAGCATGTTATTGGCGTCATCGGACAGATAGAATTTGATTTCATCCATCTTGATGGTGTCGGCCAGGAAGTAGTTGGGGTTCTTGGACAGGGTGATCACGGAGTTGTGATCCCAGCCGGTCATGGTGTAAGCGCCGTTGCAGACGTAGGTCTCGGGAGCGGTGGCCCAGGCTTCGCTGGCAACCACATCTTCCCGCACGGGCAGGAATGTGGGGAAGGCCAGCAGCTCGTTCCAGTAGCTGACATCGTTGTTCAGGGTGACCACCAGGGTCTTGTCGTCGGTGGCTTCCACAGCCAGCTCATTGGGATAGCCCTTGACCACTTCGAACATATAGCCGTAGTCGGCGCCCAGCGCATCAGAGGCGGCGCGCTTCCAGGCGAATTCGAAATCCTTGGCGGTCAGGTCTTTGCCGTCGGACCACTTGAGGCCGTCCACCAGGGTGTAGGTATAGGTGGCGGTGCCGTCTTCGTTGATCACGGCAGCGGGCAGATCCACAGCGCAGGCGGGCACGATGCCCAGCGCGCCGTTCTCATCCTGCGCCCAGTTGGACAAACCGGTGAACAGGTGCGCGATCATGGTAGCGCCGTCCACAGCGGAGTTCAGGGCAGGATCCAGGGTATCGGGCTCGGAAGCGATGCAGACGCTGATAGTCGTCTTGGCTTCTTCCGCGGAGGCCATCAGGACGCAGGACAGCGCCATCATGACCGCCAGCACGAGCGCAAGCAGCTTTTTCATGAAGGGTTCCTCCTTAAAAATATTTTTCAAAAATGCGTTGTCCGCATTGATGAAGCGAATGCAATCATCCGATTTCCTTCACCCGGTGGCAGGCCACGAAGTGGCCCTTTTCCACTTCCTCAAAGGGCGGCATGCTCTCGGCGCAATCTTCGGCGGCATAAGGGCAGCGGGTGCGGAAAGGGCAGCCGGAAGGAGCGTTCAGGGGGCTGGGGATATCACCGGTGAGCATGATGCGCTTGTTGGCCCGGGCCACTTTGGGATCCGGCATGGGCACCGCGCTGAGCAGGGACCGGGAATAGGGGTGCAAAGGATGGGTATAGATCTCCCCCGCGTCCGCCAATTCCACCATCTTGCCCAGGTACATCACGGCAATGCGGTCGGAAATATGCCGCACCACCAAAAGATCGTGGGCGATGAAAAGATAGGTCAGGCCCAGCCTGTCCTGCAGGTCGTCAAACATATTGATGACCTGGGCCTGGATGCTCACATCCAGGGCGGACACCGGCTCGTCGCACACGATGAATTCGGGATTCACTGCCAGGGCCCGGGCAATGCCGATGCGCTGCCGCTGGCCGCCGGAAAACTCATGGGCGTAGCGGGAAGCGTGCTCGCTGTTGAGGCCCACATACCCAAGCAATTCCAGCA
The DNA here is from genome assembly GCA_964591355.1 of uncultured Oscillospiraceae bacterium. Lineage (GTDB taxonomy): Bacteria > Bacillota > Clostridia > Christensenellales > Aristaeellaceae > RUG563. Next base: position 5,061 of record CAZQAM010000025.1, on the reverse strand, counting down.
CCCGGTCGGCCCGCTCTTTTTTGCTTTTGCAAAGCTCATGCACATCCAGCGGCTCCGCCACGATATCGCTGACCGTCATCCGGGGATTCAGGGAAGAATAGGGATCCTGAAACACCATGGTGGCCTTTTTGCGGAATTCTTTCAGGGTTTCTTTGGAGTTGATCTCCGTCCCGTCATAGATCACCTTGCCGGCGGTGGGCTTGTACAGGTGCAGGATGGTGCGGCCCACGGTGGTTTTCCCGCAGCCCGATTCCCCCACCAGGCCCAGGGTTTCTCCCTTGCGGATGGAAAAGGAAACGTCGTTCACGGCCTTGAGGGGCTTGGTGCGGAAGAAACCCAGGTTGATGTCAAAATACTCTTTCAGGCCCTGGACTTCCAGCAGCGTCCTGTTTTCAGGCACGTTTCTCGCCTCCTTCCAGGATAATGGAGCCATCCTCGACGCCGGCCCTGACGTTCATCCAGCAGCCGGAAAAATGGCCGTCCTTCATCTGCATGCTTTCGGGCCGCTTCGTCAGGCAGATCTTCATGGCGGCGTCGCACCGGGGAGCAAAGGGGCAGCCCTTGGGCATGTTCAGCAGGTCGATGGGAGTGCCGCTGATGGGATGCAGGCGCTGGCCGTTGTTCTCATCCCGGGGGATGGAGCGCATCAGGCCCCTGGTATATTCGTGGCGGGGGGTGTAGAAAATATCGTCCGCCGTGCCCCGCTCGCACACGGCGCCGGCGTACATGACGATCACTTCATCGCACATCTGGGCCACCACGCCCAGATCGTGGGTGATCATGATGATGGCCATGCCCAGCTTCTTTTGCAGATCCTGCATCAACTCCAGGATCTGGGCCTGAATGGTCACATCCAGGGCGGTGGTCGGCTCGTCGGCAATGAGAATATCCGGTTCGCACGCCAGGGCCATGGCGATCATGACACGCTGCCGCATGCCGCCGGACAGTTCAAAGGGATACTGGCGCAGCCGCTTTTCCGGCTCGTTCACATTGACCAATTGCAGCATTTCCAGCGCCCGGGCCCGGGCTTCCTTCCGGTTCCTCTGGGTGTGGAGCAGGATCGCTTCCATCAGCTGATGGCCCACGGTATACGTAGGGTTCAGGGAGGTCATGGGGTCCTGGAAAATGATGGAGATCCTGTTGCCGCGTACTTTCCTGAGCACCTTTTCATCGGCGTCCACCAGCTCCTGGCCGTCCAGCTTCACGCTGCCGCCCACGATTTTTCCCGTCGGCGCCAGAATCTGCATGATGGAATACGCCGTCACCGATTTCCCGGAGCCGGACTCCCCTACGATGCCCAGCACCCTGCCGCGGTCCAGCTCAAAGGACACGCCGTCCACGGCTTTGATTTCGCCCGCGTCGGTGAAAAAGGAAGTACGCAGGTCTTTCACTTCCAGCAATGCCATAATCAATCCGTACCTTTCCGGTGAGATTCTCTTTTCCCGGCGCCTTCTTACGCGTTGAGCTTGGGGTCAAAGGCGTCCCGCAGCCCGTCGCCAAACAGATTCAGCGACAGCACGATCAGGCAGATCACCACCGCCGGAATCACCAGGCGGTAGGTATAGGAGGTGATGCCGCTGAGGGCGTCGGAGGCCAGGGAGCCCAGGGAAGGCATGGGCGCGTTGACCCCCAGCCCCAGGAAAGAGAGGAAGCTTTCTGTAAAAATCGCGTTGGGGATCTGCAGGGCCGTGGAGATAATGATGACGGAAATACAGTTGGGCAGAAGATGCTTGCGGATGATCCAGCTGCCCTTGGCGCCGGTGGCCTGGGCGGACAGCACATATTCCTGCTCCCGGAGGGAGAGGATCTGGCCGCGGATCAGCCGCGACATGCTGACCCAGTACAGCAGACCGAACACGATGAACATCGAGAGGATGTTGGCGCCGATCCTTGCAAAGATCGTACCCTCCACGTTCAGCGTTTTGCCCAGCACCACCGACAGCAGGATGATCACCAGCATATCCGGCAGGGAATAGATCATATCCACGATGCGCATGATGACGATATCCACCTTGCCGCCAAAATACCCGGCGATGGAGCCGATGGCCATGCCGATGATGAGAACGATGATGCTGGCAAAAAAGCCCACCGCCAGGGAGATCCGGGTGCCGTACACCACGCGGATGAAATAATCCCGGCCGTGCGCGTCTGTGCCGAACACATGGGGAAAGAGCTTTTCCCCCTCCTCCATGCGCTTGATTTCGGTTTTTCCCCACTGGAAGGGCGCCAGGTTATTGTAGGAGGAATCCACCGGCTTGCCGGGGCGCACCCCCAGCATCTGATCGTAGGAATAGGGCCACAGGGAAGGCAGAAAAACGGAGCAGACCGTCACCAGGATGATCACGATCAGGCTGGCGGTGGCCACCTTGTTCCGCAAAAGCCGCTTGCACCCGTCCCTGAAGAAGGTGCTGGAAGGCCGCATGCGGGAGATGTATTCCTTTTCATCCGCGGTGGCGGGAAGCAGGGCATCCGGATCCAGGTGCATGCTGAAAGGTTTATTGGCGCTGAACATCCTGTATCCCCCTCCTTACTCGAATTCAATCCGCGGATCCACCACTTTGTAGAGCAGGTCGCTGACCAGGTTCATGATCACGATCAGGGAAGCCAGGAAGATCGTGGTGCCCATGATCATGGTGTAATCCCGGTTGGTAATGCTGCTGACGAACTGGCGGCCGATGCCGGGCACGGCAAAAATCTGCTCCACCACCATGGACCCGGTGACGATGAAGGCCAGCATGGGCCCAAAGTAAGTGATCACCGGGATCAGGGAGTTCTTCAGCGCGTGGCCGAAAATGATCCGCCTCCGGGAAACGCCCTTGGCCCGGGCCGTGCGGATGTAATCCTGCCCCAGCACGTCCAGCATGGAAGAGCGGGTGAGCCGGGTGATATAGCTCATGGGATACAGGCTCAGGGTGATCACCGGCAGCACCAGGCCGCCCTGGGCGGCGCCGTTGGCCGGCAGCCAGCCCAGCCGGACCGAAAATACAATCAATAGGAACGACCCCATGATAAACGACGGCATGGATACGAAGGCGGTGGTCACCACCATGATGATCTTATCCAGGATCGTATTCCGCCGGATGGCCGCCACGGCCCCCAGCACGATGCCCGCCACCGCGGCGATGCCCGCGGCGATCAGGCCCAGCTTGGCCGAGGTGCGCATGCCGTCCAGGATGATATCCATCACCATTCTTCCCCGCTGCTTCAGGGAAGGGCCGAAATCAAAGCGGGTCACGATATCCCTCAGATAGGTGGTGTATTGCTCCATCAGCGGTTTATCCAGGCCGTACTTGGCTTCCAGCGCCGCCTGTGCCTCCTTGGAAATGGCTTTTTCCCCCACGAAGGGGCCCCCCGGCACCGCGTGCATGACAAAAAACGTAACCGTGATGACGATCCAGATCGTCAGCACCGCCAGCAGAATCCGTTTGAGCACGTAAAAAAACAGCTTGGAACTCATGCGCATAACTCCCGTGAACCGCTTTCGGCCAAGGCCCCCTGCGGAAAATCGACCTCTTATCCTCTGCGCCCCCGCTGCCGGGCACACGCGGCAGACAGCATGAGGACAGTATTTTCATTATAAACAATTTTCACGTGAAAACAATAAAAATGCAAAAAATGTGCAATGTAAATACATTCCAGGCGGCTTTCAGCGGCGGCGCACCAAAAAAGCCGGCAAATGCTGCCGGCCAGGCGGCTGAGCCGCCGTTATTTTTTCTGGATCTCACAGATCAATTGCCACACGGGCAGCGTTCCGTCCGCCGGCGGCGCGGCGGTGAGGTTCCTGACCAGGGTATCCTTATCCCGCATCAGGGCATGGATGGCTTCCGTCAGTGAGGCGGCGGTCATCTTTTCCTGGGGCAGCACGTGGCACAGGCCCCTTTGCCGGAAGGATTCGGCGTTGAGGATCTGGTCGCCCCGGCTGGCCCCCTTCGGGTACGGCACCAGCAGCATGGGCTTTTTCAGCGCCTGGAATTCGCAGATTGCATTGCTGCCCGCCCGGGAAAGGATCAAATCAGCGCAGGCAAGGGCGTCGGGCAGCTCGCCGGAAAGAAACTCAAACTGCCGGTACCCCGGCAGCACGGCCAGGCTTTCATCCAGGTTGCCCTTGCCGGTAATATGCAGGATATCCATATCCGGCAAAAGCTCCGGCAGCGCTTCCCGCAGGGCCTTGTTGACGCTCTGGGCCCCGGAGGAGCCGCCCATCATCATCAGGACGGGCTTTTTCCCGGAAAAGCCGCACAGGGAAAGGCCCTTGTCCCGGCTTCCCGAAAACAGTTCGGGCCGCATGGGCGTGCCGGTGCACACCGCCTTTTTCCCCAGCGCTTGGGCGCATTCCGGAAACGTGGTGGCGACGCGGCGGGCGAATTTGCTGCAGATTTTATTGGCCAGCCCCGGCGTCAGATCGCTTTCGTGGCAGAGAACAGGCACCCCGTGGAGCCACGCGCCGATCACCACCGGCACCGATACGAAGCCGCCCTTGGAAAAACACACGTCCGGTTTGAGCTTCCCCATCAGCCTGGCGGACTGGAAAGCCCCCAAGAGCACCCGGAAGGGATCAGTGAAATTCTTCCAGTCATGATACCGGCGCAGTTTGCCGCTTTTCACGCTGTGGTAGGTGACGCCCTCCCTCGTCATCATGCTGTGCTCGATGCCGTCCTCCGTGCCGATGTAATGCACGTCGTACCCCGCCTCCAGCAGCCGGGGCAGCAGCGCCAGATGCGGGGTCACATGCCCCGCGGTGCCGCCGCCGGTCAATACGATGCGTTTCAAATCCTAAGCCCCCTTGATGCTTCTTCTTTTTCCATTATATCACAGCCGGGAGGGGATATACAATGCTTTTCAGAAAGCCGTGCCCGTACCACCCAGCTGTTTTCTGCCTTTTTTATTGCGCAGGAAATAAAGAAAGCCTTGATTTCTACAGAACCCTTTTCCCCCTGCCCGCCTTTCTCGGAAGGGGGTCTGGGGGAAACCGCTCTTCAGCCAGGCGGCTCGGAAAGACGCCCGGCGCGCTGCATTGCAGAAATTAAGGGATGAAAAGCATAAGCAAGCGGCGAAGCCGCC
>CAZQAM010000024.1:0-10175 GCA_964591355.1 uncultured Oscillospiraceae bacterium | reverse complement strand
ACAGGATCACCGACGAAGAACTGGAAAAGATCTTCTCCATGGCTACCAAGCAGCAGAACGCCGTGCATTGGACGCCCTGGTACTTCGTTGTCATCAAAGACACCGAGGAACAGCGCAAGATCATCGGCGACTACTGGGACAAGCCCGAAAACTGCGCTACCGACGGCACGGTGACCGTGCTGTGCCTGGCCGACCAGATCCTCACTCAGGAAGAAGGCCACGTCACCCCCTATGAAGGCTACTACATGCCCACCACCTTCGCCTACTATGACAGCGGCCTGACCTGCGGCACCCTGGGCGTCGCCGCCGCGGCCCTGGGCTATCAGACCCATTATTTCGGCACCATTACCGGCGAATACGCCCCCAAGGACGTGGCGGACGGCAAGTATCAGTCCATGAGCCGCTACATCAATGAAAACGATATCCGCACCTGGGGCTTCTCCGGCAATACGTATCCCGTGGCCGGCAACTGCGTGTTCGTATGCGCCATCGTGATCGGCAAGCCCGCCGCCGATGAAACCATCGAAACCTGGGGCAGCAACCACGTGCGCCCCAACAACTGGAAGATCTGGGACGGCGTGGCCAATGAAGCGCCCGCTCCCGCCGCCGAAGCCGCTCCCGCCGCTGAAAATGCGCCTGCGGAAGAAGCTGCCGCTCCCGCCGACGGCCTGACCGCCACCGTGGCAGGCTTCCAGGGCGGGGATGTCACCGTGACATTGACCCTGGACGCGGAAGGCAAGATCGCCGCCCTGGCCGTGGACGCTTCTTCCCAGACAGAGGGCCTGGGCCAGCGCGCCGCTGAAGAGGAATTCACCGCCCAGTTCATCGGCAAGACCCTGCCCGTGGCCGCTGAGGAAATCGACGCGGTTTCCGGCGCCACCATCACCACCAACGCCGTGATCGAAGCGGTCAATTCTCTGGCCGAGTGATCCTGCCAGGATCCCCGGGCCTGGAGAAAAAATCTGCGTGCAGCGCGCTGAATGCATCAGCGGCGCCAGGTAAACGGACCTGAAACAAACGGACCGGAGAAGCCCTGATCAGGATGGGAAGCCCCTGTTTGGCGATCCCCTCTTTCTGATCCCTTCATCGTCCGGCAACACGGCATTGCCCGTGCCGCCAAACCGCGGCACGGGCAATATTCAAATCCCGGCATTGCGGCATGAACATTCAGGAAAAGAATCTTTTTATCGGCTGAATGCACGGCCCGATGCAAAACAAAGAGGTGCGATTGATGAAAAGATCCTATGTCATGCGCTACAAGGCGCCCGCCCACATATGGAACGACGCGCTTCCCCTGGGAAACGGCCGTCTGGGCGCCATGGTCTATGGCCGGACGGATATTGAGAAAATCCCCTTGAATGACGATTCCCTCTGGTACGGAAAATTCTGTGACCGCAGCAATCCGGCTTTGAAGGAAAAGCTTCCCGAGATCCGAAAGCTGGTTCTGGACGGCAGGATTCCGGAAGCGGAAGAGATGATCATGAAATACATGGTGGGCACTCCCGCCTATCAGCGGCGCTATACGCCGCTTGGCGAACTGGACATCGCCCTGAATCAGAAGCTCCCCTTCACGATGGGCGGCCGCAAGGAGACTCCTCCTCCCGAGGATTATGACCTGGCACTCGACCTGGAAACCGGCGTTCTGACGCTGAACCATGTGCAAAACGGCGTCTCCTTCCAGCGGGAAATGTTCATCAGCGAGCCGGCGCAGGTCCTGTGCCTCCGCTTCACCACGAAAACCCCCGGCGCCATCAACCTGAATGTGAAATTGAACCGCACCACCATGGCGGACGAGGAAGTGGAGGACGACCGCCGGCCCGGATTGAAAGCCCAGGGCGGCGGCTGGCTGGCGCCCAGCGCCAATATCATGCGCGCCCTGGATGAAAACACGTTCTACATGGAGGGCTTTGACGCGGAAACGAAATTCGCAGCGGCCTTCCGGATGGGGTGCGACGGCGAACTGGTCAACCCCGTTTCCGAACTGTACGCGCAAAACAGCTCCTGCGTTACCCTTTATCTCGCTTCTTCCACCAGCAACCGCGCGGACGACCCCAAGGGGGAAGTGCTGTCCCGGCTCGACGCTGCCTGGAAAAAAGGCTATGACGCCTTGAAAGCTGAGCATATCGCTGATTTCAGCGCCCTGATGAACCGCTGCGAAATGGACCTTGGCGAAATCCCCGAAATCCCCGTGGAGGACATGATCCAGCAGGTAAAGGACGGGAAAGAGGATCAGGCGCTGGCCGCCCTGTATTTCACCTACGGCCGGTATCTCATCGTTTCCGCCAGCCGCAGGGGCAGCGCCTGCATGAACCTGCAGGGCATCTGGAACAAGGAATTCCTGCCCATGTGGGACTGCAAATACACCGCCAACATCAATGTGCAGATGAACTACTGGCTCACCGAAACCGGCAACCTTTCCGATCTGCACGAGCCTTTCATGGAATTGCTGGAGAAATGCCATGAAAAAGGCAAAGAAACCGCCAAAGTCATGTACGGCATGCGCGGCATGGTGCTTCACCATAATACGGACTTCTATGGCGACTGCGCACCGCAGGACACCTACATGGCGTCCACTTCCTGGGTCATGGGCGGCCCCTGGATGGCCATGCATGCGTGGGAGCATTATCTCTTCACGGGAGATGAGGCGATCCTCCGGCGCATGCAGCCCATTTTCAAGGATATCGCGCTGTTCTTTGAGGATTTCCTGATGGAGGCGGACGGCCAGCTGGTCACCTGCCCTTCCCTGTCTCCGGAAAACCGCTATATCCTGCCCGATGGCTACGATACGCCCATCTGTTATGCCCCGGCCATGGACAATCAGATCCTGCGCGAATTCTTTACGGCGTGCATCAGGATGGATCAGATCCTGGGCGTGGACGCCGATTACATTCCTGTTCTGCAGAAGATGATCGATCAATTGCCCAGGGATCAGATCGGCAGCAAAGGGCAATTGCTGGAGTGGCGCAGGGAGTATCCCGAATTGACTCCGGGCATGGGCCATGTCTCCCACCTGTATGCCGCCTTCCCCGGCTCCTCCATCAACTGGCGCGAAACGCCTGAACTGATGAAGGCAGCGGAAACCTCTTTGAGAATCCGCCGGGAAAATCAGGACAGGCAGGACGGCTGGCCCCTGGCCTGGTATATCTGCCTGTACGCCCGCATGGGCCGGCCGGAAAAAACAGACGAATGCATCCGCGCCATGCTGAGCGATTCTGCCACCCGCAGCCTGCTCAACGGCAGCCGCATCTTCCAGATCGACGGCAACCTGGGCGCCGCCGCCGGTATCGCCGAGTGCCTGGTGCAGAGCCATGTGGGCCTCCACTTCCTGCCCGCCCTGCCGGAAAGCTGGAAGAAAGGCAGCCTGCGGGGCTTCACCGCCCGCGGCGGCCTGGTGATTGACCTCGATTGGGAGGACAGCCGGCTTACCCGGGCTGTACTCCGCGCGACGCTGGACGGCCAGGTTGAAATCATCGGGGAAGAAAAGAAAGTGCTTTGCGAAGGAAAGACAGTTCCCACCGGGAAAACAGATGCCGGATTCTGCTTTGAAGGCATTGCGGGGAAAGCATACACGCTTTGCTGACGCCATCCGGGGGAAGAGAAATCTTCCCCCTTTATTTTCTGCGTGGATGTTGCGGTTCCGGAAGGGAACAGGGGCAGGTTTTCCCTGCCCCTGTTCTGTATGCAAAAAACAGGCCGCTATGCTCGCCTGATGGCCAGCAGGTCCTTCATGACGCTGTGCGCATCCTGGCCGCAGAGGCGGTACAGCCTGGCGTACAGCTGGTACAGGCGTTCATAGATCCTGCTGTTTTCGGGCTTGGGCTGATACACCTGATCGGCTTTCACCGCCATGTGCCGAATGGCTTCCTGCACGGTATCGTAGCATCCTCCCGAAACGGCGGCGCCGATCGCCGCGCCCAGGGCGCTGCCGTGAGAGGAGGGCACAATATGCACCGGCATATTCAGCACGTCTGCATAGATCTGCATCATCATTTTGTTCTTCTGGCTGATGCCGCCTGTCACCAGCAGCTTTTCGATGCGGACGCCTTTCTCCCGGAAGGTTTCAATGATCATCCTGGCCCCGTAAGCCGCCGCTTCCGCCAGGGCGTGGTACAGGTCCTCCGGCGCCGTTTGAAGCGTCAGGCCCAGGATCATGCCGGTCAGATCGCTGTCCATCAGCACGCTGCGGTTGCCGTTGAACCAGTCCAGCGCCAGCAGGCCCGATTCCCCGGGCCTCTTTTCGCTGGCCAGCATCGAAAGGTATTCGTGCAGGGAAAGGTTCCTTTCCTCCGCTTCCCGCCGAACGCGCTCGGGCACGCAGCTGCGGAGCATCCAGGCCAGCAGGTCTCCCACGCTGTTCTGGCCCCCCTCATAGCCCCAAAGCCCCGGCAGCATCCCGTCCTTGACCGCATAGCATCCCGGGATGCTGTGATACGCTTCGTCGCAGGCCATCATGCAGGCCGAGGTTCCCAGAATCATCACCATTTCCCCGGGCCCGGCAATGCCTGCCGCGTACAGGCAGACGTGGGCGTCGATCATGCCCACGGCCACGGCGGTTTCTGTGCTCAGGCCCAGGCGGCGGTGCATATCCTCCGTCAGGGTGCCGGCCGAAGTGAAAAGAGGCGCAATGGGCAGCGCGCACTTTTCCCGGACGGCGCGAAACAACCGCGGATCCAGGCTGGAAAAGTAGTCTTCCGACGGATAGCCGTCCGGCGCGCAGTACAGATACTTGTACCCCGCGCAGCAGGCGCTCATGCACTTTTTCCCGCACAGCTGCCACACCAGCCAGTCCGTCGCTTCTATCCAATAAGCCGCCGCGTCGCTGACCTGCGGCGCTTCCTCCAGCATCTGCCAGAGCTTGGGCAGCGCGCCCTCGCAGGATACCTTCCCGCCGTAGGCAGCCAGCCATTTTTCGTTGCGCTCCCGCGCTTTTTCCGTCATGCGGTCTGCCTGGGGCTGGGCCGCGTGATGCTTCCAAAGGTGGATATAGGCGTGGGGCTCATCTGCAAACTCCGGCAGAAAGCACAGCGGCGTCCCGTCCCGGGTGACGGGCAGCACCGTGGAGGCGGTGCAGTCCACGCCGATGGCCGCCACCTCTTCCGCCCGGACGCCGCCGCTTTTGAGGATCTCGGGGATCGTATAATCCAGCACGTCCAGATAATCGGCGGGGTGATGGAGCGCGAATTCCGCCGGGAGCGGCCTGCCGGAGGGCAGGTTTTTTTCCATCACGCCGTGGGCGTATTCCCGGACGGAGGAAGAAAGGACGGTTCCGTCCCTGGTATCCACCAGAACGGCGCGGCCCGAAAGCGTGCCGAAATCGACGCCGATGGCGTATCTTTTCATAAGAAATCCCCCGATCTTTGCTTCTTTCCGCATCTGCATCCCTTTGAAGGGAACGGCGCCCTTTCGATTTTCATGGATCCTGAAATATTATTTCTTCGCGCCGAAGTCGAAGCCCCAGGATTTTTCCAGTTCCTTCAGCCGGAAGAAGCTTTCCTTGGGCCGGAAATCCTCGGTGAATAAGCCGGAGGCCGGAACGTAGCCGGGATCCGCCATGCTCCACATGGTGATGGCTTCCACCTGAGGGTGGGAATAGGTGATGGTGTAGAACTGCTCCACCCAGTCGGCCTGGAGGCGCTCATTCCAGCCCATTTCATGCCACAGGCCCCAGTACATATATTTGAGGCAGTAGACGTCGCCGGGGGTGGTGTCGGGACGGATTTCCTTTTCAAAGGACGGCACGCCCAATTCGGTGAGGTGGAAGCGGCGCGGAAATCTGGAAAAGCGGTCGTACATTTTATCGATGGCCAGCATGTCGCGGGCCGGATTGTAGAGCTGCATGCCGATGGCCTCGTACTGTACGCCCAGCTCCTCCAGACGCTCGATGGCGCTGTAGGGCACCAGGTTGCGCTCCCAGGAGGGCCCCCACTGGGTGCGGCCGTCCGCGGCGTTCTCCCCGAACATGAAGCAGGTGTTGACCACGGCGTGAACCTCCGGATCCGCCTCGTGCATGGCGTCGCAGCAGGCTTTGGTCATCAGGGTCTGCTGGTCCTGGGTCAGGTTGTAGGCGTTGCACCAGTCGTGGTTTTCGTTGATAGCGTCATAATAATGGATGCGGCCCTTGTAGCGCTTCACGGAGCGCGTGACGACGCGGCAAATCTCGCGGCGGATGGAGCCGTCCTCCCATTTCAGATCCCGGGTCCAGGCGGGCATACCGGCGGTGTGGGCCCACCACAGGGGATGGCCCTTGGTGGTGATGCCGGCCTTCTCGAACTCCTCCTGCAGGTGATCCAGATAGGAGTAGTCGGGCCTGCCGTATTCCTTTTCCAGACTGGCCAGATAGAAGGGCAGGGTGGCGTAGTTGAAGATGCTGTCGAAGTTTTCCTTCATGGAAGGCAGGCCGGCATATTCCGGCGCCTTGACGCCGCGGCCGTTCCATCGCATGGCGCCGTCATAGGGATAATGGAAGCCCCCGGCGCCAAAGAGGATGTCCTCCCGCTTTCCGTTTTTCCGGATGCGGGCCCGGGCGCGCTCCACCGCGGCTGTTTCGCCGCTCCACATGCCGGCGGCAAGGGCCAGCATATGGCAGGCCGGCGCCTGGGCGGGCTTGGCCTGCGCCATCCGCAGCAGGGCTTTCGCGTCCCGCAGCATGGCAAGGCATTTGACGCTGGGATCGAATTCCCGGGTGCCGATCACATCTTCAACGTCGCGGATCCGGCTGGCCGCCGCGTCGCGGATGAAATCCACCTCCGCGTCCGGGCCGTAGCCCTGGCCGCAGTTGTCGGAAGTGATCCACATGCCATATCCGTAGCCGGGCACCCGGAGCTTGGCGTGCAGGATGACCGGGCCCTCCGGGACCATCAAATGGACGGCGCCGTCGCTGCCGATGGATGCCTGCCGCCGGTAGGGCACATAATTTTTGTCACTGGCGTAGAGGGAGGCAAGCTCGTCTTGGGTCACAGGGGAGCCCTCCGGCCCGTAAATGCGTACGTTGATCATCGCGTCTTCTTTCCTCCTGTCTCTGCGTGAGGCGCAGCTGTAAATAAGGAAGATCCTTCTATTGCAGGATCTCCAGGGCCAGCTTGACGGTGAGCAGCGCCAGTACCGCCACCATCACACCGCGGATAAAGCGGGCGCCTTTCGTGAGAGCCAGCCGGGCCCCCAGCCATCCGCCCAGGGCGGAAAAAACCGTGGCGGGGACCGCCAGGGCAAAAAGGACATTGCCCGCCGCAACCCTGGTGATGACGGAAGCGATGTTGCTGGCCAGGTTCACGGGCTTGGCGGTAGCGGAGGCGGTGACCATATTCATGCCCAGCGCGTGGGTGAACAGCAGGATCAGGAAGGTGCCGGTGCCGGGGCCGAAAAAGCCATCATAAAAGCCCACGGCAAGGCCGATCAGGGCGCAAAGGGGATACTGCCGCCGGGTGACAGGCCGGGAATGCTCCTTTTCCTTCCGCTCCAGCAGCACCAATACGCCCACTGCCGGAATGGCGAAGAGCATGAAAATCTGCATCACCCTGCTGCCCAGCGCCATGGCGGCATGGGTGCCCAGCCATGAGCCGGGCAGCGCGGCTGCCGCCGCGATCAGGGCCGGGGCGATCAGCAGTCTGCCGCTCCGTCCATACCGGATCGTGGCCATGAGGGTGCCAAACAGGGCGGAAAACTTGTTGTTGCCCGACGCGTAATCATAGTTCAGCCCCGCCAGCGTATAGGCGGGCAGGGAAATCAGTCCGCCGCCCCCGGCGATGGCGTCCACAGCGGACGCCAGGAAAACCAGGGGCAGCACAATCAGATACATGTTCAAAGTGATCGGCATAGCGGCGGCTTCATCCTCTTTTCAGATATTCTGCAGGAACCTGATGCCCATGCAGATCAGGAAGGTCCCCGTCAGCATCGCGGCAAACGATACCGGCCATTTGCCGGATTTGTTGAAGCCATAGAAATCCTTCCACCGCTTTTCTTCCGGAGCGAACAGGATCTTATAAAGGTACACAGGCCCGTAAAGCATCACCGGCAGGAGCCCCAGCAGGCTCTGCGCGAAGCCCATCCCGCGTTTTTCAAGCACACAAAAGGAGATAAGCGCCATCAGCGGCGTCAATAAATGCAGAAACAAATCAATGCCTTTCAGCAGCACCTGAATCCAGTCTTTTCCCACGCTGGGCGCCAGAAAGAAAAACACGGTCAGCATCGTTACGGTCACGGCGGCGGTGCCGATATACTTCAGCGTCCATATCCAATCCGGGACGGCGCCGGACAAAGCGGCCAACCCCATCAGCAGCGACGCCGCGGCGCACAGCGTGTTGCTCTGCACCGTAAAGAAACGGAAAGCCTGCTTTCCCTGTTCCGGGGCCCACTTCCCGTCTTTTCGGAAACAGAAAACGACCATCGCCGCCGTCACTAAGAAAATGAGGATATTCAGTATCGCGTCAAGCATGCTTCGATCATTCTCTCCTGCATCTTTCCCTTCCGTTGCAGAAGGGGCGTTTTTCCGTTCCTGGTCCAGTATACCATATGCGGCCCACAATGACCAGCCGAAAAAAACAGAAATAGCCATGCCCCACGGAAGTGGCAGCCAGTCCCTGTTTTGTTTCCAGGCTCCGAGAAAGCAGTCCCCGTCCGGTCCCACAAGGCTGCTTCTCTGGTTCTCTTTCGGGCTCGCAGAGAAAGGACACGTTTTCTTTCCCCCGGTAGGCAGAAGCCTTCTTTTTTTGCGCTTCCGGCCGTATACTGTGCCGAGGTGAGAGGTATGGGGCGGTGGAGCGCATGGGGGTTCGGCGTGCTGGCGGGGGCCATGATCGCCTATCCCCATCAGGCGGCGGAAGCGGCCTGGCAGGGCCTGACCTTGTGGGCCCGGGCGGTGGCGCCGGTGCAGGGGCCGTATATGGCCTGCATGCTGATGGTGACCAGCCGCCTGTCCCTCACTCCCCGGTCGCAGGTGATTCTCTGCTGGCTCTGCGGCTCTCCAGGCGGCGCCCGGCTGATGCAGGGATGCGGTCTGCGGGGCAGACAGGCGCTTTGCTTTGCCGCCGCCACGGGTACCATGAGCCCCTTGTTTTTCCTTTCCACTGTCAGCGGGTGGCTGGGGAGCGAAGGCGGGGGCAGGATCATCCTGCTGTGCCATATCGCCGGGGCGGTGCTCACGGCGCTGTGCCTGAGGGGCGGGGGACAGCCCTGCGGGCGGCAAAGGACGCCTGTGCCTCTGGGTGAGGCGCTCAGGGAAAGCGCGCTGGCGCTTGGCACGGTGGCCATGTGCATGATGCTGGGGTGCGCGGCGGCCCGGATGGCAGCCTGCGCCTTTCCGGCATTGCCTGAGGCTGCCGCCGCGGCGCTGCAGTGTGCCCTGGAGGTCACTTCCGGGGTCCGGGCGGTGATCGCTTTGGCAGGGCCCGGCCGGGAAGCGCTTATCTGCGCCGCCTGTTCCTTCGGCGGGCTGTCGCTGCTGATGCAGAACGCCGCTTTCTGGCAGGACAGCGGGGTGACGCTGAAACAATTGTTTTTCCTTCGGCTGCTTCACGCCCTGATTTCCGGTTTGCTGTGCTTTGCGATTCAGCGGGCGTTGACAGGCATGCTATAATGACACCAAAGAAAGCAAATGATTCCGGGGATGGGAAGAGATGAAGATCCTGATTGAAAAAAAGGCCCGGCGGCTGACGCTTCTCCGGGAGGGGCAGGCCGTTTTTTCCGCGCCGGCGGCTCTGGGCAGCCATCCCGAAGGCCCTAAGGAAAGGCAGGGGGACGGCAAAACCCCGGAGGGGCGCTATTTTGTATGCCTGAAAAAGCGGGGGAAATACGGCCCGTCCCTGGGCGTCAGCTATCCCAACACCGCGGACGCCCTGCGCTGCGGTGCGGAGGATCAGCTGCTTCGTTGCATCCGGGACCGGGAAGAGCGAAAAGTCAGGCCCCCCTGGGGCAGCGCACTGGGAGGCGAAATCTTTATTCACGGCGGCGGCGCCGCGCCGGACTGGACGGCGGGCTGCATCGCCCTGCGGGATGAGGATGCAGAGAAGCTGTACGCGCTGGTGCCGGAGGGCACGGAGGTGGAGATCCTGCCGTGATCCCGGCGGGAGGCGGAGCAGGCACGTTGGGACCTCTTCGGCCCCAAACCCCGAACCAGGAGATTTCATCTCCTGGATTCATGTACAAATTAGTGCTATTGCCTAATAATGAGATCGGAAGAG
>CAZQAM010000023.1:3587-10357 GCA_964591355.1 uncultured Oscillospiraceae bacterium | reverse complement strand
GTTTTTTTTTACTGTCACTTTTCGTCGGGGCGCGGGGGGGTCTGGGGTGCGGCCCGCACCCCTGTGGGGTTTGGGGCAACGCCCCAGCGTCTCCTATTCTCCCAGCGCTTTCTGCAGCACTGTCAGATTTCGGCGCATCACATCCTGATACGCGGTCATGGCGCCGTCGCCGGTGACCAGAGGATCCAGTTCATACACCGGCGCGCCGGTTTCCCGGGCCACGGCGATGAGGGCGTCGCTTTCATACTGGGGCTCAGTGAACAGCGGGGGATTGCCGGCGGCCTTCACCCGGCCGATCACGTCGCTGAGCATCCGGGGGGAGGGCGCCTCATCCGGCTCCAGGGCCACTACGGCCGCTACTTCCAGGCTGTAAGCCCGGGCGAAGTAGGGGAAGGCTTCGTGGAAGGTGACGATGGTTTTCCGGGGCAGCGCATCGATGGCGGCGCGAAGTTCCCCATCCAGGGCGTTCAGAACGCCGATATATTGTTCGGCATTGGCGTTGATTTTTGCGGCCTCCTCCGGCAGGAGAGATTGCAGGGCGGAGGACATATTGCGGACCATCTGCACGGCATTTTTGGGATCCAGCCAGATATGGCTGTTGAATTCGCCGTGATCGTGAGCTGATGCGTGTTCTTCTTCCCCGTGTTCATCTTCTGCCAGCAGCTCCACGCCCCGGGAGCAGTCCACCACCACAAGATTTTTGAACTGGTTTTCCACGTCGGGCAGGAAGCTTTCCATCCCCGCGCCGTTGATCAAAAGCATGCTGGCGCCGGCCAGGGTGCGCATATCCCGGGGCAGCAGCTGATAATCGTGCAGGCAGCCTGTGGCGGGGGGCGTCATGGAGACCAGGCGCACCTGCCCGATGCCCTCCAGCACGTTTTCCGCCAGGACATACAGGGGGTAAAAAGTGACCGCCACCGTGACCTGCTCCGCACTTCCGTCGGCGCAGCCGGCCAAAGGCAGGATCATGAACAGGATCAGGATCCAGGATACGATTCTTTTCATGGGCATTCCTTTCCGGTTGGTTTGAAATCATTCCTCAAAAACAGTATAGCGGAAAACAGGCAAAAGCGAAAGAGGAAAATTTGTAAAAAACGCCGCCGGGTTCAGCCGGCGGCGAAGAGCGGGAGCGGACTTACGCCCGAGCCCTGATTTCCTTTTCCAGCTTGGCGGCGAAATCCTCCAGGCTGTACACGGCGGTCTGATCGGTCTCCCGGTCGCGGACGGAGATATTGCCCTCGGCAATTTCCTTTTCGCCGATGATGATCATGTAGGGCACCTTGTCTTCCTGGCGGGCATAGCGGATCTTGTAGCCGATCTTTTCGTTGCGGTCGTCCAGCTCTACCCGGAAGCGGCCCCGCAGCGCGTCGCAGACCTGCCTGGCGTAATCCATGCTTTTGTCGCTGACGGGCAGGATCTTGGCCTGCACCGGCGCCAGCCATACGGGGAAGACGCCTTTTGTTTCTTCGATCAGGTACGCCATGAACCGGTCCAGAGAGCCCAGGATGGCCCGGTGCAGCACCACGGGGGTCTTTTCCACGCCGTCCCGGTCGATGTATTTCAGGTCGAACTTGGCGGGCAGGCAGAAGTCCAACTGGCAGGTGGAGAGCGTGTATTCCGCGCCTACGGCGGGCTTCACGTTCACATCCAGCTTGGGGCCGTAGAAGGCTGCCTCGCCGATCTCCTCCGTGAAATCGATTTTCAGCTCGGTGAGCACTTCCCGCAGGGCGCTTTCAGCCTTTTCCCACATTTCGTCGTCCTGGTGGTATTTAACTTTGTCAGCCGGATCCCGCAGGGACAGCACGCACCGGTAATCGGTAATGCCGAAATCCTTGTAAGTGCTGAAAATCAGGTCCACCACGCTGCTCACTTCATCCTTGATCTGATCGGGGGTGACGAACAGGTGAGCGTCGTTCTGGCAGAAATGGCGGCCGCGCTCGATGCCTTTCAGGGTGCCGCTGGCCTCGAAGCGGAAGTCATGGGCGATTTCGCCGATGCGGATGGGCAGATCCCGGTAGGAATGGGGCCGGTTGGCGTAAATGCGCATGTGGTGGGGGCAGTTCATGGGCCGGAGCACGAAGGCTTCGCCTTCCACTTCCATGGCGGGGAACATATTGTCCTTGTAATGCTCCCAGTGGCCGCTGGTCTTATACAGGTCCACCGTGCCCACGCAGGGGGTCAGCACGTGCTGATAGCCCAGCATTCTTTCCTTGTCCCGGATATAGTTTTCCAGTTCCTGCCACAGAGTATAGCCCTTGGGCAGGAACATGGGCAGCCCCCTGCCCACCAGATCGTCGGTCATGAACAATTGCATATCCTTGCCAATGCGGCGGTGATCCCGGGCCTTGGCTTCCTCCACCTGCTTCAAATATTCGGCCAGTTCTTCCTGGTTGCGGAAAGCCACGCCGTTGAGCCGGGTGAGCATTTTGTTGTTCTGGTCGTTCTTCCAGTAGGCGCCGGACAGCGTGGTGAGCTTGAAGGCCTTCAGGGCTTTCGTATAGGTCAGATGCGGGCCCACGCACATGTCGATGTATTCGCCCTGCTGATAGAAGGTGATCACGGCGTCCTCGGCCAGATCGGCGATATGCTCCACCTTGTAGCTTTCTCCCCGGTCCTTCATCAATTGCACCGCTTCATCCCGGGGCAGGGGATAGACCTTGAAGGGCAGGTTTTCCTTCACGATCTTCTGCATTTCCTTTTCGATGGCGGGCAGATCCTCGTCGGAGAGCTTCACTTCTCCCAGGTCGATATCGTAATGGAAGCCCTTTTCAGTGGCGGGGCCGTAGGCGAAATGCGCGCCGGGATACAGCCTTTTCACGGCCTGGGCCATGATGTGGGCCGCGGAGTGCCGCAGCACTTCCAATTCCATTTCCTCGGGGCATTCCCCCACACGGCCGTCGTTGTAGATGATTTTCATGGTTTCCTCCTCCTTCTTGACCGCAAACCCGCAGGGGGTTTGCTCCTTGCTGGGAGAGCATTGAAAAACGCCCGTCCCGTCATGTGAAATGAAGGGACGAGCGCGAATAAATTCTTCGCCCGCGGTTCCACCCTTGTTGGCTGGCGTCTCCGGAAAACCCCGATGCCGGCCCTCTTGATGCAGGCGCTGTATCGGGCGCCGGCCGCCGCCGGTCGGGAGGCGGTATTTCCTTTGCGCCCTTACGCGCTTGCACCTGCCGCGCGCTCTCTGAAAGGCCGGGAAAAGGAAACGTGTTCTCCGTCATTCCGGGGGATTGCAGGCATTATACACCCGGCGCAATTGGGCTGTCAAGCCTATCCTTGCCGGTTCCGAAGAAATAAATCAGGTCAGGTCAGCCTCCAGCCGGACGCACCGGCCCACGAAAGTGATTTCGTTGTAATTTCTGATCTCGCTCTCGAAGGCCTCGTCATATTTCTGCAGCATGGCCTGATAATCGTTGACCCGCTTGATCTTGCGCAGGACCCGGCCCTGAGGGGTCTGCAAAAGCATGATGGCTCCGTCGACGGCGCCCTGAGCGGGCACCACCAGCAAAAGATCCCCCCGCTGGACGCGGAAGCCCCGCAGGTCATTGTCCGGCGCCATGAAATAGTACACCTTGTCCGGCGCCGCGCCTTCGATTTTGCCATTGGTGATGGGCAGCAGCCGGTGGCCCACTTCCTTCATCACGGCGTTATAGACGGGCACGTGCTTGAGCACCCCCGACAGCGCGTCCAGCCAGATGGAGCCGCTGACGCCGGGGTCGGGTGAGGTCACCTGCTTTTCCTTGGCGCTGGTTGGCTTCTTCGCTTCCGCTGCTTTGGTCAATTGCGGCACGGCGGACTGCAGATCCACCGTGGCGGCGATGTCGTCCAGGGTAAATTCAGCTTCGGTCTTCTGGGAAAAGCCCATGGTTTTGAGGATGCGGCGGGCCTGGTCGTCGGCGATGATGCGGGTGCCGGCCTCCACTTCCATCAGGTATTTGTCGCTGACGCCGCACTTGCGGGCCACCTGCTTGTGGGTCAGGCCCTGCCGCGTGCGCTCCAGGCGGATCAGATCGCCCAATCTGCTCATCGGTTGATTCTCCTTGTTTTCAGTCTCCGTAATCCCCGTTGCCGGGCAAAAGGCGTATTTCAAGCCGCGGGTTTTCCCGGGCGGAATCGAAAAACACCGCCAGGAAACCGGGCCATTTTTCGATGTGCTTCGCCGCCAGGGCGCAGTCCTCGATCACCAGCTGGGTATCGTCCAGGGTGGTGAGGCAGTCGTGGAGCGCGTCCAGGTTGCGGCCGTAATAATCGGGGAAGCACAGGCCCCTGGCCAGGGCGTCGTGGGCCTGCTCGGCGGTGCGCCATTGCGCGGCGGAAAGCTGTACGCGGTTCATTTACCTGATCTCCTCGAATGTATTGTAATGATCCTCGGTATAGAATATGAGGCCGTCGCTGCTGTAGACGATGCGCTTGGCGTTGCGGGCGCCGCGGTTCTTCGTGCCGTCGTAGTCGATATCGCATTCATAGTATTTCCGCCCGGCCCTGGCGGGCAGCAGCCCCTCATAATTGCCGTAGCGGTCGCCGCCGATGCTTTTGCCCGGGGCCACCTGCCACAGATTGCCCCAATTGTTCACCCATCCCAGGCGCTGGGCCTCGGCTTTGGTGATGTAGTTGGGTGGCAGCTCGCCATACGCCCTCAAATAGGCCGCCACATGCTCCTTGTCGGAATAGGATTGCCCCCGGATCACAAAGGGCGCTTCCGTGGCCCGGCCGGCGGGAGGAGCGGAAGGAGCGGGGGAGGGCGTCACCTCGGGCAGACCGGATGTGAGCAGATCGAAAAGCTCCGCGTCGATGACGCCGGTTTCTTTCAGCTCCCAGTCCTTCTGAAAGGCCAGCACCGCTTCTTCAAACGCTTTGCTGAAATTGCCGTCCTGTTTTCCGTCGTAATAGCCCAGGGCGTTCAGCGCCTGCTGGGCCATGAGTACCTGCCCGCCGGAGCCGCCTTTTTTCAGGTCCTTCCAGGGTTTGTCCGTGGCGGCATAGGCCGTGGGCAGCAGCGAGGCGTCGCCGCCCCGGGCGGGCTGGAACACCACAAAGATGGTGCCGATGATCACGATCAGCGCCGCGATCAGCGCGATGATCCGGGCGGCCGGCCCGTAGGGTTTCCGGGGTGTGGGATCCTGCATCAGGTTTCCTCCTGCAGCCATACGCTGCGGTTTCCGTAAATATCGGCAATGAGAAGAGCGGGCGTGCCCCGCAGCTGCGGCAGTTGCAGCATGGTGGGCAGCGCCGGGGTATGGCGGCGGCGGGCGGCGTTTGCCTGGGCGCGGAACACGCCCTGATCGTAAAAGCCCACCGACCACTGGTCCACCGCGTCCATCCCGGAAACGGGCGCCCCTTCGGGGGGCCGGTAATCCGAGAGCCGCACGTCATGATAGGCGATGCCGGGGATGATCTCGGCTTCCAGGGAAGCGCCGGGGCATCCGGCGGGGGCCGTCAGGGTCATGCCTGTATCCAGCAGGCGCTTCCGGGACACGTTCAGGGCCGCGGGGCTGAGATCGGAAGACAGGTATCTTCTTCCGGCCCGGGCCGCCGCCGCGGCGGTGGTGCCGCTGCCGCCGAAAAGATCGGCCACCAGATCTCCCGGCCGGGTGGAGCAGAGGATGATGCGGTTGAGCAGCGCGATGGGCTTTTGGGTATCGTAGCCGGTGCGCTGAGGATCCTTCTGCTGCAGGTGGCTCACGTCATTCCACACATCCCCGGGATAGACCGGCTCGTCGTCGTAATAGGTGTAGGTTTTCCCGCCCGACTGGATGGTGCGGTAAGTGCGGCCGTTTTCGTCCACACAGCGGCGCATATGGTTGCTGCGGTTTTCGCTGCGGGGCAGGGGCACCTGGGTGATATCGAAATAATGCTTCCGGGACTTGCGGTAAAAGAGGATCACATCGTGCTTGCGGGAAAAGCGCCGCATACTCCTCCCCCCGGACTGATAGGCCCAGATGATCTCGTTGATGAAATTGCTTTCCCCGAATATTTCGTCGCACAATATTCTTGCGTGGGCGGCCATGCGGCTGTCCAGATGCAGAAAGAGGGAGCCCGTTTCATGCATCAGGTCTCCCGCGTTTTCCAGAGCGGCGCGGAGAAATGAAAGATAATCGCCCTTGCCGGAAAACTGATCCCGGTACGCGGGCAGCACCAACGGGTCTTTCCCCGTTTCCCAGCCTTTTTCGCCCACCCGCATCCGCAGGAAGAATTCTTCTCCCGTCATGAACGGGGGATCCAGATACACGCACTGCGCCTGCCCCTTCCAGGCGGAAAAATCGCCCCGGGCGTCCCGCAGGATCAAATCGCCGGAAGACGCGCCCGCGTGCACTTCCTGATGGCACGGCGCCTGGACCCAGCTCATCATATGCATCCTCCCCACTGTCGCTGGTTCAGAAAAAAAGATTCAGGGATTGCCAAACTGATACCGGGCGTCCATTTGATCGTTGAATCGGTGGATGGCGTCCAGCAGGGCGGCGTGCTCGGGGCATTGATACAGGATTTGCCCCGCCTGCTCCACTGCCTCCACAAAGGCCCTGCTCAGGCCGGCCCTGCCGCTGTCCATCAGGGGGCAGACCGCCCAGGCCCGCCGGTCCATCCGGCAGCCGGATCTGTCCGGCAGCAGGGGAAAGAGGCGGCAGGAAAGCGGCCGCTGCCGGCGGTCGCAGGTGCCAGAGCAGGTCAGCAAATACGCGCCGGGGATCACTTCGTCATCCCGGGACAGGAAAAAGCCTTCCGGCAGCTCCCGGTACAGCGTTTCCTCCCCGGGAAAAAGCAGCATGCCGCCC
>CAZQAM010000023.1:0-3577 GCA_964591355.1 uncultured Oscillospiraceae bacterium | reverse complement strand
GCTCCCGGGCGGAAAGCACCGCGTCCAGCGCGTTCATCCGTTATCCTCCGCAGGTCTGATATTCATCACCTTATTCTATCACGAAACCCCAGGATTGACAAGGCAATGGGATGGGATTAAGATGAAAAAAGAAAGGGGGAAGGGCCATGCGGTTTGATCTGCCCCGGGAAGTATCCCGTGCCATCGGCATGCTGGAAGCGGCAGGCTTTCCGGCCTATGCGGTGGGCGGCTGCGTCCGGGACCGGGTGCTGGGCATGATCCCCCACGATTACGATATCACCACCGCCGCTTCCCCGGAGGAAATGCAAAGGATTTTTGCGAAAGAGCGCACCGTCGGAACGGGCCTGAAGCACGGCACCCTGACGGTGATCCTGGACGGTATGCCCATTGAAATCACCGCTTTCCGGGTGGACGGGGCCTATCTGGACGGGCGGCACCCGGCATCCGTGACCTACACCCGGCGGGTGGAGGAGGATCTGGCCCGGCGGGATTTTACCATCAACGCCATGGCCTATTCCCCCGACAGGGGGCTCATCGATCCCTTCAACGGGGCGGAGGACTGCCGCGCGGGGATCATCCGGTGCGTGGGCGACGCGGACAAACGCTTTGAGGAAGACTCTTTGCGGGTATTGCGTGCCCTGCGGTTTTCAGCCCGGCTGGGCTTTTCCATGGAGGATGGGACGGCCCGGGCGATCCATGCGGGGAAAGAGGGCCTGCGCCGCATCAGCCGGGAGCGCATTGCCGCGGACTGGAACGGATTGCTTACGGGGGATCACGCCGGGCGGGTGCTGGCGGCATATCCGGATGTGCTTTCGGTGGCGCTGGATATTCCAGAAGACAAGGCGGATGCCGCCGCCTGGGACAGGGCCTTTCATGCGCTGGATACCGCGCCCCGGGATCTTTGCATTCGCTGGGCCATCCTGCTTTTGCCTGTGGCGGAACACAGCGGCGGCATCCTTTCTTCCCTCCGGATGCCCCATCAGCTGACGGAAACCGTCTGCACGCTGACGGCCTGGGCGGGATATGATCTGACAGAGGATCATTTGCTGTATGTCCTGATGCATGTGGGGCCGGAGCGGCTGGAAAAGCTGATCGATTTCAGGCAGGCGGTCCAGACGGCGAGATTTTCCGAAGCCACCGCCCGGGAAGAAGCAGAAAAGCTGCGAATCGCCCTGCGGCGGCTGCTTGCGCAGGACGCCTGCTATACCCTGAAACAGCTGGCGGTAAAGGGCGGCGACCTGGCGGCTCTGGGATACCGGGGCCAGGAGATCGGGGAAAAACTGAATGAACTGCTCCTGCGGGTGGCAAATGGAGAACTGCCCAATGAAAAAGAAGCGCTGCTGCGGGCGGCGGCGGAAGAAGCATGAATCTCCCTTCGTTTGCATAAGCATGAACAAAAACGAAGGGGGATCATTTTATGGCGCAGCAAATGGCCCGGCGCGCCCGGCGCAAGGCGGGAGCGCGGCGCAGAACCTGGTGGAAAGGCGTGTTGGTGGCGGTGGCGGTGACGCTGGGCGCGGTGGCGGCCTTTGCGGTGCTGATCGGCCTGACGGATATGCAGGATGGCGTGATCAGGATCGTGAACCAATTGATCAAGGTGGGGGCGATTTTCGCCGGCGTATGGTACGCCGTGCCCCGGGGGGATGCCGGCGGCATCCGCCGCGGCGCGCTGATCGGGCTGGTTTATATGGGTATCGGCGTTCTGGTGTACGCGATTTTGACCCAGCAGAAGCTGACGCTGATGGGATACTTTATCGATCTGATCATGGGCGTGGCCGCCGGCGGCTTATCCGGCATGATCCTGGGGGCCATGCAGGAAAAATAGCAAGGAGAAAATCTGCAAAGAAAATCCCGCGGCAGACGGGATTTTTTTGCTTTTTTTCAAAAAACGGGAAAAAACGCGCCGCGCTTCGTGTTTATTGGTGAGGGAGGTGATGCCCTGTGGAGCGTGCAGCGGTACCATGCAGCGCTCGGGAGGAAAGGCTGGAAAAATGGATCGGGCAATATGCCGGCGCGGTGATGAAGACCTGCTTCGGCTGCCTGCAGGACCGCGCCCTGGCGGAGGACGCCATGCAGGAAACCTTCCTGAAAGCCTGGAAGCATATGGATGCTTTTGAAGAAAAGGGCATTGTGAATGAGAAAGCCTGGCTGCTGCGCATCGCCGTGAATGTGGCGCGGGATTACCGGCGCTCGGCCTGGTTCCGCCATGAGGAGAGGCGGCAGGATCCGGAAGAGAAACTGCGCTTGAAGGCGGCCCCGGAAAAGAAGGAGAATCCGCTGGCGGAGGAGATCCTGCGTCTGCCGGACAAATACCGGCAGCCTTTGCTGCTGTATTATTATCAGAACCTGACGCTGGAGGAAACGGCGGCGATCCTGCGCATCACCAAATCCTCGGTGCACAGGCGGCTGAAAAAGGCGTGCGGCCTGCTGAAAGAGCTTTTGCCGGGAGGTGAAGGGGAATGAAGGACAATGAAATCCGGCAGCGGATCACGGAAGCACTGGACGCAGAATGGAATGGCCTGGAGCCCACCGGCCCCCGGAAACAACGTCTATGGAAGGATATTACAGGAGGAATCGCCATGCAGCGGCATACGAGGATATCTTTGGCTTTGGTGGTCACATTGGCCCTGCTTCTTCTGGCCATTGGCGCGGCGGCGGCCGTGCTGCTCAGCGCCCGGGAGGTCATCGAGCAGCAGGCCCTGCCGATGGCCATGGAAAATGATACGGAAGCAAGGAGGGTGGAAAGCTACACCCATGAGCAATTGGTGGCGCTGGTCAGGGCCGCCCATGAAAACGGCATTGACCTGGATGAGACCGGCGGCATCATGCGGGCCCTGAGAACAGGAGAAGGCTACTGGGAGGACGAGGCCATCATGGAAATCTGCCGGGAGGCCTTCGGCGGGACCATTGGGGATTGGACCTATCAGGACCGCTACTGGTTCCTGAGCCTGATGAGCCAGATGAACCATACGGAAGAGGATTTCGACATGCCCTGCCCCGGGGAAGGGGACCTGACGGCGGAGGAGGCCCGGGCCATCGCCGATGAAGCGGTGAAAAGCGCTTATCCGGGCGCAGCGGAGATCAGCGACCCCGGCGTCTACCTGCGGAAGGAGGACTTTTCCCGCCTGGAAGAGGAGGGGGAACGGGGCAGCCTGTGGATGTTCGCCTATAAGCCCCTGGACCTGCGCCATGCCCGGTACAGCGCCATAGTGGACAATCATGGGCAGGTCACGGAAACCCTGGAAACGCCTCAGGACTGGAGCCATTACACCGTCAGCCAGTTGGATTACGCCGTCAATGAAGCATACCGAAGCCTGACGTACATGAAAGATTCCTGGACTCCCGCGGCCTGGCATGCTTTCCGGGAAATGCTGCCCGGGGCGGAGCGGCAGGAGGGCTGGAACGCAGAATACGACGGGTATCTGGCCTGCGATTATCCCCTGCCCGATCCGGAGGATATGGGGCGGCGGGAAGCGCTCTCCGCCGCTCTGGCCGACGCCGGGATCACCGACGCGGACATGCAGTCCTGCGAAGCTGTGCTGCTGGCGGATGAAAGCGGGCGGCACGTCTGGAAAAT
>CAZQAM010000022.1:0-10709 GCA_964591355.1 uncultured Oscillospiraceae bacterium | reverse complement strand
AGATAATGAGCGGTGACTGGAGTTCAGACGTGTGCTCTTCCGATCTGGCTGAAGCGCGTACCGCCCCCGCGCCATCGCCGGTTTTTACCGTCACATTGCCGCCCGCCAGCATGATCCAGCCTTTGCCATCCGCGTCTGTGCGGGTGGATACGATGCCATCACCGCCGGCAGTGACGCTGATTTCGCCATCCAGCACCAAAACGGAATTCCGTCCCCGGATGCCGTCCAGCACGGCGCTGACCGTGATATTCCCGTTGGCGAGGATCAGATCAGCCTTGCTCTGAATACCGTGCTTCTGCGTTCCGACAGCGGCGAGGCTGCCGCTGCCGTTGATGGAAAGATCATCCTCCGCGTACAGGGCAGCGCCGATGGTATCGTCCTCGTCGGTGAGGGCGGGGCCATCGGTCAGGGTGTTTTCCGTGTCCGCAGCCAGGGTGATGATCAGCTTATCCGCCTGTTTTTCATAAATGGCGGGGCCCTGGGGGCTGGTGATGGACACGCCGTTGAGAATCAGGCGCACCTTTTCGTCTTCCGGCGCTTCGATCACGATCTGACCATTCAGCGTTCCGGAGAGCACATAATCGCCTTTCGCGGTAATGCTGATTACGCTGCCGCTCTGCGCCGCGTTCAGATCGATCAACTGCGCTTCTGCGATACTCCATGTTTCTTCCACGTCTTTGTTTTTGTACAGGGCGCTGATATCTGTTTCTTCCGCCGCCATGTGCAGGGACAGGGAGCCCAGCAGAATGGCAAGAGCGATCAGAAACAGGAAAACAGGCTTATTTTTCATTGTTTTTTTCTCCTTTCTTCCAATGCAGCACGCTTTGCGCAATGCCGCTCAGGCACAGGGCGGCCAAAAGGCACCGGGATATTCCGTTGTCGATGAAATTCATCATGGGATTGAACTGATCCAGAATCAGGAACACCGCGAACATGAAGGACAGGATCACCGTCAGATGGCTGAATACTGTCAGCGCTTTACTCATGGTCTTTTACCTCCGCAATCAGCAGCGCGTCGCTGCTCTCCCGGCCTCCGCCGGAGGGCTCGTTGATGATTTCATTGTTCCACACCATGATGGAGGAATTGCCCCCGTCCAGATTATAGGCCGCTTTGCAGCCCAGATCATGGAACAGCTCGCTCAGATCCGGCAGCGTGATGCCCGCCGATTCGCCGCGCCCGTCCACCACCACCATGCAGTAATGGCCCGGTTCATAGTACCCGATGGCGGTGCGGGGATTGGCGGAAATGATGCGGCCGGTGCTGGCGAATGAGGTCAAAACGCTTCCGTCGGTATCCAGCAGGGCGGGGCCGAAGGTCCAGGCCTGCCATGCGCCCTGGGCAATGGCCTCCTCCACGGAGAAGGATGCGCCCGGCATCACCCGCATGGTGCCGTCATAATAAAGCACGCACACATCGCAGTTCGTTTGGTTGGCCCGGTAAATGACGCCGTTGCGGATCACTACGCCCTCGTTGGTGTTGCCGTAGTAATCTCCGTTAATGGCCAGCAGCGCGTTGTTCAAAAGCGCCATATCCTGGATGCTGTCCCTGAAGCCGGATCCGTAGGCGTTCCTGGCCAGAGCGGACTGGAAACAGGTGATATCCCGCACATAGATATCCGCCAGGTAATAGGTGGCGCGGCCCAGGGTTTCCTCACTGACGGTGATGGAAATATCCGGGCTGGAATAGCTGTTTTCTGTGACAGCAACGGTATCCGTATACCTGTCGGCGAATTTTTCGCCGATGGGCGTATCGTCCATTTCCTCGGAAGCGTCTGTTCCATCCTCCGTCAGGGCGCTGCCTCCTTTGCTGCTCATGCCGTCTTTGCCGCCCCTGCCGCCGCCGTTTTGTCTGCCGCCTTTGGCGGAGAGCATGGGCGCGTCGCCCATGCCGGCAGATGCGATCAGGATGGTGTCCTTCGGGAGCTCAATATGGGCTCCGCTGTCCGGCGACTCCGTCTGATACGGATTGCTGATCACGATGCCAAGACTCTGCTGCTGCCTTGGCAGCACGTGATGGAACAGAGCGAATACGATCAGCGCCAGACCGGCGCATATCAGGTCAATCAAAATGTTCCTGAAAACATGGCTTTTCATTGTGCGGTTTCCTCCTTTGCCGGAGGCGCTTTTCCCTCCGGCAAGCATAAAATAACGCCGCAGCTTAAAACCAACTTAAAAGCTGCGGCGTCAAATGTGAACAATTGGTGAAGTCTGCCTGGCCCGAAGAGCGGAAACGGCATGCCCTGTTTTTTCTTCGGATAACACAAGGGAAAGCAAAAGCGCGGATACGCAAAAACCACGGTCCAGGCTTTCTCCGGCACATGGACCGTCAGCTTTTCTTCCCCGCCACCCGCATCCTATCGGACGGAGAATTGAATCCCGGCTCCCGCTATGCAGCCTCCGGCATTTTCCTCCGAAGGCATTTTTCCTGAGAGCGTGGCCAAAACCGGGGCATTCAAGGGAAAACAAAAAGACCGGGCATTTCTGCCCGGTCATTGGTTTTCTCAGTACTGGGGACGATTCTTCTGGAAGCATTCCCGGCAATACACGGGCCGGTCGCCCCGGGGCTGGAAGGGAACCTGGGTGGGCTGGCCGCAGCCATCGCACACCACGTCATACATCTGGCGCTCGCCGCGGTTGCCACCGTTCTGACGGCGGGCAGCACGGCAGGCAGGGCAGCGGCCGGGCTCATTCTGGAAGCCCTTTTCCGCGTAGAAAGCCTGTTCGTTCGCAGTGAACACGAATTCGTTGCCGCACTCACGGCAGGTCAAAGTTTTGTCCTGATACATTGATCAAAACCTCCTGATTTTTTCGCCAAACCGAGTGATACGTTTCGGTCGTTTCCATGGGCTCGCATCTCGATTGACGATGAGCAAAACCGGGAGGAACTTCCTGAAATCCATTGGCTTGGTCTTCGCAGGTATTATAGCACAGCTTTTTCCGCTTGTATAGCCGTTTGTAAAAATTTTTTGCGGTTTTTTTTCACGTTTTTGCCCAATGATGCAGAACCAGGAAAAAGAAAGAAAAATTTTCGACAGGATTCGCTCTTTCTTTACATTTCGCCTTTCCCATCGTATAATAAAACAAAGCATTATTGCGGAGGAACCTATGGTAGATTACGAATCGCTGGGAAAACGGATACGCTACAGACGGCACACCAAAAAGCTTTCCCAGGAAGAAGTGGCAAAAGCCATCAATATTTCCGTATCCTATTACGGGAATATTGAGCGCGGCATCCGGATTCCCAGCATTGACACGCTTGTGGATATTGCCAATTTTCTGGGCACAGGCTTGGATTTTCTGCTGGCGGAAAGCGTGCTGACGGCCAGAAATCTGCATACGCAGGAAGAATTGCGCATCCTCTCCCGGTATCTGAGAGATCAGATTGACGAAATGAATTACGGCGATTCTGCCTTATATCCGGAAGACGGGCCGGGCAGCACGCCGGGAGACTGAATTCCCTGTTGCATTTCACGCCGGAATCCTGTATGATATAGCTGAATGAAGAAGCGCGGAAGGGGTGAAAAGATGTTCAAGGCCTGACCTGCTGTTTGCAAAACAGAGAAAACAAAGCAGGATGATTTTCATCCTTTGTTTTGTTGATCTGTCGGGCAGGCCGGGAAAGCATTGCGCATCTTTTAGCGATTCCGCATCGGGATGTTTTTGTTTTTCTGCCTGCGAAACGATGTTTCGGAGGTTTTGTTTTATGGCAAGAATTCAGATTTCTCATTTGACGTTCGGATATGACGGAAGCCCTGATCTCATCTTTGACGATGTATCCTTTCAGATGGATACCGACTGGAAACTGGGCTTTGTGGGCCGCAACGGCCGGGGAAAAACAACGCTGCTGCGGATCCTGATGGGCGAATTGGAGGATCATGGGGCCGTCAGTTCCCCGGTGTCCTTCGATTATTTTCCCTATTCCGTGCCGGATCCAAACATGACCCCGCTGGATTTTGCCGCCGCAATGGATGAAAAAGGCCAGGTATGGCGCTTCCTCAAGGAAATCGATGGCCTTGACGTTCGCAGCGACGCGCTGAACCGCCCGCTTTCCACCCTGTCCGGCGGAGAAATGGCCAAGGTGCTGATTGCCGCGCTGTTTGCCCGGCAAAATCGTTTTCTGCTCATTGACGAGCCCACCAATCATCTGGATATGAACGGCCGCCAGGTCATGAGCCGCTACCTCAGCGGAAAGAAGGGATTTATCCTGGTTTCCCACGACCGGGCTTTTCTGGACGGCTGTGTGGATCATATCCTTTCCATCAATCGGGCCAATATCGAAGTGCAGAAGGGCAATTTCTCTTCCTGGGAAGAAAACAGGCGGCGGCAGGATCAGTTTGAACTGGATCAGAATGAAACGCTGAAAAAGGAGATTTCGTCCCTTCGCTCTGCCGCCAGGCAGGCCCATGCCTGGGCAGACAAGGTGGAAAGCGAAAGAATCGGCATCCGGCCTGGCGGCCGGGAAAAGAGCCTGGACGCCCGGGCTTACCTGGGCGAGCAATCCCGTCGGATGCAGCAGCGGAGAAAGAATATCGAGCGCCGCATCGGCAAGGAAATCGAGGAAAAAGAGCAGCTGCTGAAAAACCTGGAAAAAGCTGACGATCTGAAGATCTTCCCCCTGCGGCATCCCTCCAGCCGGCTGGCCTCCGTCCGGGACGTATCCATCGCCTTTGACGGCCGCACCATATTGTCTCATTTATCATGCGAAATCATGGGCGGCGATATCCTGGCCCTCACCGGGCCCAACGGGTGCGGTAAATCCAGCGTTTTGAAATTGCTCACCGGCGAGGTCTCCCCCGCTGCCGGCGAGGTTTCCCTGGCCAGCGGGCTGATCCTTTCCGTGGTGCCGCAGCAGGCTGATCTTTCCGGATCTCTCAGAAATTTCATTCAGGAGAATCAGCTCGATGAAACGCTGTTCAAAACCATCCTGCGAAAACTGGATTTCCGCCGGGAGCAGTTCGAAAAGAACATGGAAAACTTCAGCGCGGGCCAAAAAAAGAAGGTGCTGATCGCCCGCAGTCTCAGCCAGCGGGCCCACCTTTATGTGTGGGACGAGCCGCTCAATTATATTGATGTTCTTTCCCGCATGCAGATCGAACGCCTGATCGCTGAATTCCGTCCCACCATGGTGCTGGTGGAACACGATCAGGCATTCATCGAGCATATTTCCACCCGCCGTCTCAGTCTGGAAAGGTAAAGCGCAAAATACCATGGACGGATCGGGCTGAATGCGCTATAATATGGTAAATCACAATTTGTGAGAGAAGGCGATTCTGCATGAAAAAACCGCAGCTGCTCATCATGGCGGCAGGCATGGGCAGCCGTTTCGGCGGCCTGAAGCAAATGGCCCCCGTGGATGACCGGGACCACTGGATCATTGATTATTCCATTTACGACGCCCTGCGGGCAGGGTTTGGCGAAATCATTCTGATCATCAAGAAAGAAAACGAGCCGCTGTTCCGGGAAACCCTGGGGAAGCGAATTGGCAGCCGCGCGAAGATCCATTACGTCCATCAGTCCCTGGATTTTCTGCCCGAAGGCTTTTCCGTTCCGGAAGGCCGCACCAAGCCCTGGGGCACCGCCCATGCGGTGCTGTGCGCCAAGGATGTGATCAACGCCCCCTTCGCCGCCATTAATGCCGATGATTTTTACGGCGCGGAGGCGTTCCGCATGCTGCACGATTTCCTGACGGGAGACGCTCCCGAAACCTAACAGGCCAGGGCGGGCTATCTGGTTGAAAATACCCTGACGGAAAACGGCTCCGTATCCCGGGGCGTTTGCCAGGCGGACGAAAGCGGCCGATACCTGACCAGCATCGTGGAGCGCACCCGCATCGAGCCCCGGGAGGGCGGCGCTGCCTTTACGGAGGACAATGGCGAAAATTGGACCTTTCTTCCCGCCGGCACGGTGGTATCCATGAACTTCTGGGGGTTCCACCCGGGCATGATGAAGGAAATCGAAAACCGCTTCGTGCCTTTCCTGCAGGAAAACCTGCCGAAAAATCCGCTGAAATGCGAGTATTTCCTCCCCCTGATCCCTCATCAGCTGATCCGGGAAGGGAAAGGAAAAGTACGTATCCTGCCTACAACTGAAAAATGGTACGGCATCACCTATCATGACGATCTGGCGCTCCTGCAATGCGCCATCCGCCGCATGAAGGAAAACGGCCGGTACCCCGACCGGCTTTGGGAGGAATGACGATGGATCTGCTCTCCATTGCCTCTCTGTTTCAACTGGAAGGCGACCCCGTTTCCTGCGTTCCATGCGGCAGCGGGCATATTAACAAGACCTTTGCCGTCACCGATACGTCCGGCAAAAAAGGCATCCTGCAAATCATCAATCATCATGTGTTCCATGACGTGGATGCCCTGATGCGCAATATTGTGGCCGTCACCCGTCATCTGAAAGCCAAATGCCCGGATCCACGGCAGGTCCTGACCCTGATTCCCGCCCGGGACGGCGCGTATTATATTCACACGGAAGACGGCCAGTACTACCGGATGACCGAATATGTCGATCACGGCATCAGCCTGGATCAGGCGGCTTTTGACGAGGATTTTTACCAGAGCGCCGTGGCGTTTGGCACCTTCCAGCGGCTGCTTTCCGATTTTCCCGCTGAAACGCTGACGGAGGTCATTCCCCATTTTCATGACACGCCAGACCGCTTCCGGCTCTTTCATATGGCGCTGCAGAGCGACAGAAAAAACAGGGCAAATCTCTGTGAAGATGAAATCCGATTTGCCCTTGCCCATGAAAAAGAAGCCGGCGCCATGATGGACATGCTTCACACCGGCGCGCTGCCCCTGCGGGTGACCCATAACGATACCAAGCTCAACAACGTGATGCTGGACGCCGACACCCGCAAGCCCCTGTGCGTCATTGATCTGGATACCGTCATGCCCGGCCTGGCCGGCAATGATTTCGGCGATTCCATCCGGTTTGGGGCCAGCACAGCGCTGGAGGATGAAGAGGACCTGGAACTGGTGCATCTTTCGCTGCCGCTGTTTCAGGCCTACACCCGGGGATTTCTTTCGGCATGCGGCAAGGCGCTGACCAGGCCGGAAATCGATACGCTGCCCCTTTCCGCCAAGCTGATGACGCTGGAGGTGGGCCTTCGTTTCCTGACGGATTATCTGAACGGCGATACCTATTTCAGCATCAGCCGGGAAAACCACAATCTGGACCGCTGCCGCACCCAGTTCAGGCTGCTTGCCGACATGGAGGCGAAAGAGGAAGAAATGAACCGGATCGTGCAGGAAACCTACAGCGCCTTATAATTTCCCTTCGATATATCAAACAGCCGGAAGCTGACAAAGGCTTCCGGCTCAGAGCATCGACAAAGTCGATGCTCTGCCATCGAAAGTCAGCGAGCTGACTTTCGGTGGAGGCATCAATTTCTTGCAAAAATGGGGTTTCGCCCTCCGAAGAGGGCAAAACCCCTATTTTCGCGGCCAGAAATTGATAGTGGAAGCGGCTTTCAGCCGCTCCTCGGCGGCGTACATGCCGCCGCCTGCGGATGATTGATGAAAGGGCTGTGGCCCTTTCATACTATCCCGGGGTGTGGAGGGTTTGAGCCGGAAGCTGACAAAGGCTTCCGGCTGTTTTCTTTTGCTCATATTCCGTCAAGTGGCCAATGCGTCCGCCAGGCGGGCAAAATCGGCCAGGGACAGGGTTTCTCCCCGGGCGCCCTGAGGAATGCCGCAGGACTGCAGCAGCGATTTCGCATGCTCCCTGTCCAGGTGAAAGGCAGCCATCAGGTTATTTTCCATGGTCTTTCTGCGCATGGAAAACGCCGACGCGGCGACCCTGAAAAACATATTTTCGCTGCGGGTTTCCACCAAAGGCTTTTCTCTGCGGGGCATCACCACGAAAGCGCTGTCCACCTTAGGGGGCGGGGTAAACAGACAGGCGGGCACATCCAGGGTGATCCTTGGATCATAGAAATACCGGCAGCGCACCGCCAGCATACCGTATCCTTCCTGCCCTTCCCGGGCGATCAAACGCTGCGCCGCTTCCTTCTGCACCATGACGTTGATGGACTGAATGGGCATCGAAGAAGTCAAAAGCAGCTGCATCAGGTCGGTGGTCAGGTAATAGGGGATATTGGCCACCACATGAAAAGGGCCCAGCGATTTTGTGATCTCCGGCAGATTCAGCCGCATCACATCCCCATGCACCAAATGCACATTGCGGCATTTCTCCAGCGCGACCCGAAGAAACGGCATCAGCGTGCCGTCCACTTCAATGCTGATCACCTGCCGGCAGCGCGCGGCCAGGGCCTTGGTCATCCCGCCTTCCCCGGCGCCGATCTCCAGCACAGCGTCCTCCTTCCCGACGCCGGACAGGGATACCAGCTGCTCAAGGAGCGCTTCGTCCGTCAGAAAATTCTGGCCCAGGCTGTGTTTGGGATGGAACGCGCTGGTTTTTCCTTTTTTCCCGTTCATGCAAGCTCCCTGACTGCGCTGGCGATCCGGGCCGGAGCATCGGAACGGAAATAAGCCGTACCCATCACCAGCCGCGAAACGCCTGCCTCCACCAACAGCGGCGCATTCTCCATATTCACGCCGCCGTCCACCGAAATGATGCCCTCAAACCCCATGGCCCGCAATGCGCGGATCTTTTCCACCTGCTGCGGCTGGAATTTCTGCCCGCCAAATCCGGGCTCCACCGTCATGATCAGGATGAGATCCAGCATGTTCAGGTAAGGCGCCAGCGTATCGGCTTCTGTTCCGGGCTTGACGGACAGGCCGCACTTTTTGCCCAGCCCACGGACAGTTTCCAGCAAGGGCATTGCATCCTCCGCGATTTCCCGATGGATGGTGATACTTTCGGCGCCCGCGTCGGCAAACACCCGCAGGTATTTTTCCGGATTGTCCATCATCAGATGCACATCCAGCCGGCAGGCTGGAAAACGCCGGTGGATCACACGGCACAGATCCGGCCCAAAGGAAAGATTGGGCACAAAATGCGCGTCCATCACATCAAAATGCAGGATATCCACGCCGTTGGCCAGCATGTTTTCTATTTCCCGGCCCATGTGCATCGGATCGGCGGCAAGCAGCGACGGCGCCAGTTCAATCATATCGGTCTCTCCATTTCTGTCTGCATTCGTTCAGCAAAAGATGATAACGTTCCATCCGTTTTTCATCGATGCGCCCTTCCTTCACCGCCTGCAGCACCGCGCAGCCCGGCTCGCTGCCGTGATAGCAGGGAGAAAACCTGCATTGGCCCTGGTAAGCGGCAAATTCGGGATAATAATCCTGCAAAAGCACAGGATCAAACGCTTCTTCCATCTCCAGCAGGCTGAAGCCCGGCGTATCGATCACCTGCACGCCTTCAAAGCTGAACAGCTGGGCGTGCCGCGTGGTGTTTTTTCCGCGCAGGATCCGGGTGCTGATCATTCCTGTTTCCTGGTTCAGGCTGAACAGGGCGTTCAGCAGGGTGGATTTCCCCACGCCGGACTGGCCGGCAAAGCAGCAGGTTTCTCCCTGCATGCGCTGCCTGAGCTCCTTGAGGCCCGTCATGGCCGCGGCGCTGACGGAAAACACCTGCAGGCCCGCCGCGGCATACATGCGTTCCGCCGCCTGGGCCGTTTCCCCCGCCGCATCCAGATCCTGCTTGTTGACAATCAGGATGGTATCCATGTGCTGCTGCTTTGAGAACAAAAGAAGCTTATCCACCAGCAGCCAATCCGGCAAAGGCTGCGGCGAAGCCACGATGCACAGCATCGTCACATTGGCCACCGGCGGCCTGAAGCACTGGCTGATCCGGGGATGGATCTCTTCCACCCATCCGTGCTCGTCGCTGATCTCTCCGGGCACAAAAGTGATTCTGTCCCCGATCAATGGCGTCAAACCCTGGCGGCGGAATTTTTTCTTGGCCCTGAGCACGTATTCCCTGCCTTCCGCATCCCGGGCTGTGTATAAGCCTCCCCTGCCCTGCACGATCACGCCTTCCATCATGCCGCAGGCTCCTCCCCGTCCGGCGTCTCATCCTCCGGCGTTTCTTCCGGTTCCGGCGTGGAGGGGACATAGATCGCCAGGGTCACCTGAGTCTGCTGCATGGCCTGATCCCCGGCGGCGTACTGGGTGTAGCTGCCGTCAAAAAACTGCTGGGCCGCCACCCGGTCAAACTGGGAAACATCGTCCACGGGGATCTCCTTGATTTCATTCAGGCTCAACTGCAGCTGCTGGATCTGCATCATGGCTTCCTGCCGCGTGAGTCCCACCAGATTGGGCAGCGTCAGGCTGCCGCCGCTTAGAATCACCTGCACCACGCCGCCGCTTGGCAGCATTTCCCCTTCCTCGGGAGATTGGGCCAGCACCGTATCCCAGGCAGTGGGAGAAAGCGCCCTGTCCGGCAAAGCCAGCAGAATAAAGCCCATGCGTTCCAGCTCCGTACGGGCTTCCTCCAGCTGCATGCCGGCAATGCGGGGCACCGGCTGCTCCTCCGGGCCGGTGGATATGGTCAGCAGTACAGTTTCGCCCTTTCGCATGGTGGTGCCGTATTCCGGCGACTGAAGGGATACCGTGCCCGTTGGCTTCACAGGATCGCTGGCGCGGGAAATTTCCGCTTTCAGGCCGGCGCGGGTGAGCATTTTCAGAGCGTCCGCCTCGGTTTCATCCAGGCAGTAGGGCACATCCACGATATTGATCATCTGGTCATAGATCGGAAGAGCGTCGTGTAGGGAAAGAGTGTAGGATAGGGTGGTG
>CAZQAM010000021.1:5186-10832 GCA_964591355.1 uncultured Oscillospiraceae bacterium | reverse complement strand
GCCCACAAGCTGCTGCACACCCATTACCAGAAGCGGGAAAAATACGTCAAGTAATTCTTCCGCATACAGCAAAAGTAACCGTTCCCGGAATATCGGGAACGGTTTCTTTTTTCGTTCGTTATTCCAGCGTGATCCCGGGATCCTTCGCCCCGGGCAGCGATTCATAAGGCAGCAGGAGGGCGGGACGCCGGAATGAACCCACAATGTCCCTGACAAACACATAGGGCGCGCCATTCGGCGTAAGAGAAAAGTTCGGATCATAATCACCATACTCCTCTGGCAGGGCCCGGACATCCACAGCGCGGACTGTCAAATCATCGTCCGTTTCCAGGGCGAATACATCGTAGACCTGCCGGGAATTGGCCATCGCCGTGCCAAAGAGAAGATAGGCGCCCGTATCCGGAAGATACTTCGCCGCCTGGAATCTCCGCACTGTTTTTCCGCCCCGGAGGGTTTTCCTGGCCGTTTCCCGGCCGGCGGAATCGTAGTGGCTCAGCAGGCCGTCGTCATAGTTTTCCCTGGTCTGCGGAGCGTAAACGAACCAGCCGCCGTTGCCATCCCCAAAGACCGACGCCAGCAGCCCCAGCTGACGCTTCAACAGCACGCCCTGGTCGCTGACCACCAGCAGCAGATGATCGTTGATGGGATCGTCCATGGACATGAACTGAAAAGCAAAGGTGTTTTCCCACACCTGACAAGGCATCGTGCCTTCATATTTTTCGTCGATTTCAAACGCCTGACGGAAAATTTCTTCCCCATCCGCGTTCAGCGCCCGAAAGCCAAATTGCCCCTCCCCCGCGTCAAATCGCCCCAGCAGGCAATCGCCCACCACCTGGGAAAGGGGCACTTCCCGAGCGTTCGCCAGGCCCTGCTCCGTCCAGTCGGCGGTATAATTGTGGGTTTCCATGGTTTGCGCGTCAGTCACTATCGGCGTCACCGCCTTGAAAGAACCATCCGGCAGAAGAAGGACAGTCAGATGCTTCAAATAATCCTGCGCGCTGCCAAAGGCAAACGTCAGCTCCCGAAAAACCTGTCCATCCTTCCACCAGGTCACAACATAGTTTTCATTCGCGTGATCATGGCCGGTGGTGATGAACTCCTGTTCATTGATCCACTGAACCGTATTGACGGCGCCGCGATCCAGGGTATATCCTTCGTTTTCCGCGTGGGTGAAGCAGGGAAGCAGCAGGAAGATCAGCAGCAGCACAGTCCATCGCATTCGCATGTTCCATTCCTCTCCTTTTTTATGTTTCCATAAAATAACGGAGCAGGAAGCTTTTTTCTTCCATCATTCTGCGTGGTCCAGCAGGTCCGCCAGCGTCTGCTCTTGGGTCTGCGGAATCCAATGGCTGTCCAGATACCATTCGGCGTTTACGGCGGCAATCGTTTCCGCCAGCTGGCCGGCCAGTGCGGGATCTTTTTCCCAGGATGGAAAGGCGCCGTTGACCGCGTCGCCCAGAAACAGCACCTTTTCCCCCGGCACAAAGATCAGCGTGGAATCATCGGTGTGCGGGGCGATCGCCTGGAAGACGCGGATCGGGCAGTTTCCGGCCTCCAGCAGCATTTCTCCCGTAAATTCCAGGTCCGCAGGGATCACCCTGACCGGCCGGTTGCCGGCGTACTCCCTGCGGATGCTTTCATCCAGTGCGAAAAACTCCTCCGGTCCATTCCGTTCCACGCGGTCCCTGAAATCCGTCAAATGCCTGTTGGTAAGCTGATTGGCCAAGGAAAGGCCATGGATCGCGTGAAGGCCGAAGGAATGATCCCAGTGCCAGTGGGTCAGCACCGTCAGCTGTGGCAGGGGAAGATTTTCTTCCCGCAGCGCATGGTAAAACTCCGCGGTATGCGCCGCCGAATGCCCGGCGTCTACCGCCAGGCTCCATTTGTCTCCGCGGATATATCCCAGGATCGGCCGGTCCCGCGCTTCTTCCGCGGGGGAATACCAGATCCTGTCTGTCAGTCGTTCAAGCTTCATAAGTTCCTTTCAGAGCATCAGCCGCCCGTTATCTTTTGAGGATCAGTACTTCATAGGGCTGCAGGGCATATTCCCCCTGCAGCGCTTCCCCGTCTTCCACTTTTGTGCAGACAGGCAGTGAAACCCTGTTTTCCCGGGGCACGGCATTCATCACGAACAGGAACCTGCCCTGATCCCCTGTCCGCTCCGCGCAGAGCACGCCCTCGGGCAATTGTTCCATCAAAGGCGTCAGGCCCGCCTGCTTCGCCGCGAAGGCATAGAAATCCTTCAGGAAATCCCCGTCGGTACGGGCGGCGATGTAATAGCATACACCCTTCCCGAAGGCGTTTTCCGTCAGCGCCGGGAACCCGGCGTAGAAGGCACCCTCATAAACTGCCAGGGGGCGGGCGCTTTCGGCGTGCACCAGGGCGGCAAAATCCTTCGTCTCATACCGTTTTCCCTGCCAGGTGAAATGATTGCGCTGCGCTTCATCCAGGGCGTCGGTTTCCTCATCCCAGATCCCCATCACGTCCCGCAGAGGCCCGGGGAAGCCGCCCAGGAAGCACAGGTCCTCCTCATTCACCCAGCCGGAGCAATAGGTGCTCACATACACGCCGCCCGCTTCCACGAAGGACCGCACTCTGTCCGCATATCCGGGCCGGAGCATGTAGGTCATGGGCCCGATCACCAGGCGATATTTTGAAAGGTCGCCGGTTTCGTCGATGACGTCGGCGCCAAAGCCATTGCGCGCAACGGCGGTATAGTGGGCGATCACCGTTTCCTCATAGCCCTTGTCGCCCCGGTTGAGGCCGAACTGGGCGTCCTTGAGGTCCCACCGGTTTTCCCAGTCGTACAAAACGGCGATCTTGTTTTCCGCCGCGCTGCCCAGCACCGGCGCGATCTTTTCAAGCCTTTTTCCCACCCGGGCCACTTCCCGGTAGACCCGGGTCTGATCGGATCCGGCGTGGGTCACCACCGCGCCGTGGAATTTCTCCGAGCCGCCCTGGCCGGAGCGGAACTGGAAATACTGCACCGAATCGGAGCCGTGGGCCACAGCCTGCATTCCCTGCAGCATCAACAGGCCCGGGGCCCGCAGCCTATTGACCTCCTGCCAGTTCACCGCCGAGGGGGAGGATTCCATCATCATGAAAGGCTTCCCCCCGCCAACCCCCCGCATCAGTTCGTGGCGGAAGGCTGCATCCGCCGCGACGGCTGCGTCCCTCTCATCCCCGGTCCACCGGGGATAATTGTCCCAGCTGGATACATCCAGGAGCCTGCCCAGCTCGAAATAATTGATGCCATCATAGGTGCTCATCAGGTTGGCGGTGCAGGGGATATCCGGCGTGATGCGTTTGAGGGGCGCCGTTTCTCCAAGATAAAAATCACAGAACTGCTGCGTGGTGAACCGGCGCCAGGCCAGGTTCAGCCCGTGGCAGCCTCCTTCGCCGATGGGCGACGGGCTTTCGATCTGCTCAAAGGAATCATAGGAATGGCTCCAGAAGGAATTCCACCAGTTCCGGTTCAGGTTTTCGATGGTGCCGTAGCGCGCTTTCAGCCAGGCGCGGAATTTTTCCTGGCACAGCGGGCAATGGCATTCCCCGCCATACTCGTTGGAAACATGCCAAAGCCCCAGGGCGGGATGCTCCTTGTAGCGCTGGGCCAAACGCGTATTGATGGCAAGCACCTTTTCCTGATACACAGGCGAAGACAGACAATGGTTGTGCCGGCCGCCAAACAGTTCCCGCTGCCTTGCGGCGTTCACGCGCAGCACTTCGGGGTATTTTTCCGCCAGCCAGCGGGGCCGGGCGCCGCTGGGCGTGGCCAGCACGGCCTTCATGCCGTTTTCCGCCAGCAGATCCATCACCTCGTCCAGCCATTCGAAATGGTATTCGTTTTCCCTGGGCTCCAGGGCGTGCCAGGCAAAAATGCCCACAGACAGGGTGTTGATCCCCGCACCCCGGGCCAAAGCCATGTCCCGTTTCCAGATCTCCTTCTGATGCAGCCACTGGTCGGGATTGTAATCCCCGCCGTGGAGGAATACCGGCATGCCTTTCATGATTGGAGGATACTGCGCCATAATCCTACGCTCCTTTGTGCTGGATTTATTTTTTGTATCGTTCCAGTTCGGCCGCCCGGCGGACGGCGCGTTCAATGGCTTCATCGGAAACGGTCGGACTGGGTTTTCCAAGCAGTACATGGAGGAAAAATTCCCGGGTGCCCGCGTTGCCGGTCACGGGGCTGTGGGTGACAGACCGCACCGATACCCCCGGCATG
Source organism: uncultured Oscillospiraceae bacterium (assembly GCA_964591355.1). Lineage (GTDB taxonomy): Bacteria > Bacillota > Clostridia > Christensenellales > Aristaeellaceae > RUG563. The sequence continues at coordinate 6,604 of CAZQAM010000021.1, read as the reverse complement.
GCGTTCACGTCGTCGATCAGCGATTTCAAAAGCGGCGCGTACCGATCCTCCGGGATGACGCCTGTGCGCCTTGCTTCCGCGTCGTCGATTTCAAACAGGGGCTTCACCAGGCAGCACAGTTCCCCCGCGCCGTGCAGGATGGCGGCAAAATAGGGAATGGCTTTCCGCAGGCTCAGGTAGCTCACATCCACCGTGCCCAGATCGGGCCTTGGATCCAGATGCAGCAGCTTTTCATCGCTGATATTGGTTTTTTCCAGGTTCAAAACCCGCGAATCCTGCCGCAATTTCCCCATCAATTGGCCGAACCCCACATCCACAGCATACACCCGGGCAGCGCCCCTTTGCACCAGGCAGTCGGTAAACCCGCCGGTGGACGCCCCGGCGTCCACGCAGACGCGATTCCGCACGTCGATGCCGAAATCCTCCAGCGCGCCGGCCAGCTTGAAGCCGCCTTTGCTGGCATAGGGCAGGGAGCCCTTCAGCGTCACGGCGTCTTCTTCCTTGACCAGGGCGCCGCTCCGGGCCAGCTGGCCGTTAATGTAAACCTCCCCCGCCATGATCCGGGCGGCGGCCTCTTTCTCTGTTGCGCAGGCGCCAAGCTGGATCAGGCGCTCTGTCAGCATTTGTTTTTTTGCTTTCATGGCATGTCCTTTTCAAAGGGGCAGGGCGCGGTAAAGAAGAGCCTCTCCCCCGTGGCAGGATGGGTAAACGCCAGGGAATACGCGTGCAGCATGAGCCGCGGCGCATCGGGCATATGCCGGTGCCCGTACAGGGGATCCCCCAGCACCGGATGGCCGATGGATGCCATGTGCACCCTTATTTGATGGGTGCGCCCGGTGATGATATGCACGTCCAGCAGCGTCCGGTCCGGGTATTCTTTCAGCACGCTCCATTCCGTTTTCGCCCAGCGCCCGTTTTCCTCCACCGCCATTTTTTTGCGGTCCGTTCTGCTGCGGCCGATGGGCTTTTCGATGGCGCCAGAAGGCTCCTTCATCCTTCCGTACACCACGGCCCGGTAGTGCTTCTCCATCTGCCTCTCCGACAATTGCCGGGAGAGGGCGGCGTGGGTTGCGTCATCCTTGGCTACCAGCATGAGCCCGCTGGTATCCTTGTCCAGCCGGTGGACGATCCCGGGGCGCATTTCCCCGCCGATGCCGCTCAGATGATCCAGATGATACAGCAGCGCGTTCACCAGGGTGCCATCGCCGTTGCCCGCCGCCGGATGCACCACCATGCCCGCGGGCTTCACCACCACCGCCAGATGCGCATCCTGATACAGGATTTCCAGGGGAATATCCTGAGCCAGCGTTTGAACCGGCTTCGCCTCGGGCAGATCCAGGGACACCCTCGCCCCCGCTTCCGCCTTAAAGGAGGGCTTATATTCCGTTTGCCCTTTCACGGCGACGCAGCCTTCCCTG
>CAZQAM010000021.1:0-5176 GCA_964591355.1 uncultured Oscillospiraceae bacterium | reverse complement strand
CGGCTGAGGCTGCCATCCCGGGACAGAAGCACATCCAGCCTTTCCCCGTCTCCCGTGAAGTCCCGGATCATGGTTTTTTGCTCCAATCCGGCGGTCTGAAAAGCAGGCTGACGGCGCACAGCGCCGCGCCGACGGTCACGCCCGCGTCCGCCACGTTGAAAATATAAAACCGGATGAACAAAAGCTCTATCATATCCTGCACATAGCCCAGGGTGATCCGGTCGATGAGATTGCCAAGGGCGCCTCCCGCCATCATGGAAACGGCGACGGGCGCCAGCCCCCGCACCCGCACGCCCCGCAAAAGAAACACGCACAGCAGGATCAGCGCCGCCGTCAAAAGCAGGATGCCAGCCGTGCTGTCCTGAAACAGGCCCAGGGCCATGCCGGTGTTTTTCGTCCATTGAAGGCCCACCACCCCGGGGATCAGTACCTGATGCAGCCCCGCCGCGGCGGCTTTCACCGCCCGGTCGGCCGCCAGCACCAGAAGCCCCGGCAGAATCCAACCCGCGTACTTTTTCATGCCATCCTCTACTGCAGCCGCAATTGCACCAGCGTCACCACCTGGGCCACAAAGCTGCTGATGCCGGGCAGGTTCCGCCGGGCGATTTCCTCAAGAAAATACAGGATCACAGCGCCCAGCACCGAAAACCCCACCATCAGGCCCAGGCCCCTGATCATGCCCTGCAGAAAAGCGTCCTTCAGCATCCGCCGCCTGTCCAGATGGTAGCGCACGTACTCCTCCAGCCGCATCCTTTCCGCCGCCGCGATGAACCGCTCCATTCTTTCCTCGTCCACGGGCCCGCCCCCTTCCGGGACAGTTTTCCCCGCGGCCGGATTCATTATAACAGGCCCTTTCCCCCTGCGCAAGAAGAACGCCGGCATCTTTTCATGAATATTATGAAATGCGGCGGAAATCGGGCCGGTTTTATTTGACAGAACAGCAAAAAATCGCTAAAATATGAATGTATTCTTTGGAGGAGTGATCGCGGCATGATCGTAGCGAAATTCGGCGGCAGTTCCCTGGCGAACGCTGCACAGTTCAGAAAAGTAAAGAACATCGTGGAAATGGATCCCGAGAGAAAATATATCGTTCCCAGCGCGCCGGGTAAACGGGGCCCGGGGGACGATAAAATCACCGATCTGCTCTACGCCGCCCACCAGGCGGTTTCTCAGGGCAAGCCTTTCCATCATCTGCTGGAGCGCATCCAGGCCCGGTATGTGGAAATCGCGGAAGAGCTGGGCGTGGAGATGGATTTTGGCGGCGAGTTTTCCGAAATCGCGGAGCAATTGACCCAGGGCGCGTCCGCTGAGTACGCCGCCAGCCGGGGCGAATACCTGAATGGCAAGCTGCTTTCCAGGTATCTTGGCATTCCCTTTGTGGACGCCAAGGATGTGATCCGGTTTACCAAAGAGGGAAAATTCATGGAAGAGGAAAGCAATTCGTTCCTTTCCTCCACCCTCAATGACCTTCGGCGGGCGGTGATCCCCGGCTTTTACGGCGCGGAGGAAGACGGCACCATCCGCACCTTCACCCGAGGCGGCAGCGATGTCACCGGCGCCGTGGTGGCCCGGGCCGTCAACGCCGACCTGTATGAAAACTGGACCGATATTTCCGGCGTCAGGATGGCCGACCCCCGCATCGTGCCCGACGCCCAGTTCATCGCCACCATCACTTACCGGGAGCTGAGAGAGCTTTCCTACATGGGCTTCACCGTGCTGCATGAAAACGCCGTGTTCCCCGTGCGCAAGGCAGGCATCCCTACCAACATCCGCAATACCAACGATCCCAAGCATCCCGGCACCATGATCCAGGCCGCCGCCGGCAGCGACAATATGGGCACTATCATCACCGGCATCGCCGGGCACAAGGGCTTTTCCATCGTGTCGGTGGAAAAGGACATGATGAACAGCGAGCTGGGGTTTGGCCGCAGGGTGCTGCAGGCCTTTGAGGAATACGGCATCAGCTTCGAGCATCTGCCCACCGGCATCGACACCATGTGCGTGGTGGTGCACGGAAAGGAACTGGAGCCCCACAAGGACGAAGTGATCCGCCGCATAGAAGAGCTGGTGCAGCCCGATCAGATCACCGTCAGCGATCATCTGGCCCTCATCGCTACCGTAGGCCGGGGCATGGTCCGGGCGTTCGGCACCGCCGCACGGCTGTTCACTGCCATTTCCTCCCAGGGCATTTCCATCCGTACCATCGATCAGGGCAGCAGCGAATTGAACATCATTGTCGGCGTGGACGAGGATGATTTCGAAGCCGCCGTCCGGGCTATCTACGACGCCTTTGTGCGCATGTGAGCCATGATCAAGCGCGTCCTGTGCTGCCTGATGTGGCTGGCGCTGCTGCCTGTGAACGCTTTTGCGTCAGAGGAGGGGCTCCATACCGCATCCTTCGCCATTCCTTCCGCCTGGGGCGCCCAGTATGCGCAGCTGCCTTTGGATGACCAATGGTTCCTTGGCGATCCTCATCAATATCACCACGGCCTGGCCAGGATTTCCCTGGCCATGGCCGTTTCTGCTTTCCGGGGCAGCGACCAGCGTGAAGACGCCACGATCCGGCATTTTTTCACCCAGCTGGGGCTGGACGCCGCGCAGACCTGGGATTACCCCGCCCCGGGGAAGGAAACCATCGGCACCGCCATTGCCTGGCGGTATCTGACCTGCTTTGAATCCCCGGTGCCGCTGATCGCTGTGGCCGTATGCGGCGGCAATTACGGGAACGAATGGTCCGGCAACCTGGATTTCGGCCTGGAAGGGGATCACGCAGGGTTTGAAGCGGCCGCCAGCCTGGTGCTCAGCCGCCTTACGCGCTTTGAACAGGAGCATCAGCTTTCCGATGCCCCCTGTATCTATTGGTTCGCGGGCTTTGGCCGGGGCGGCGCGGTGTGCAATGTGGCCGCCGCGCGCCTGTCAGATAGCGGGCAGGGCACGGTATGCTGCTATACCTTTGCCTCTCCCCTGACGGTTCAGCATTCTTTGCAGCATAACGGCATCTTCAACCTGGTTTCCGCCGCCGACCCTCTCACGATGCTGCCCCCCGCAGCCTGGGGCTTTTGCCGGAACGGGCGGGACGTTTATCTGCCCACCTCTTTGGACAACCGTCACCCTTACGCCGATTTGCTGGCGGGCTATTCCCGGGTATTTTCCCAGTTCAGCGGGCAAAATGATTCCGTCGGCGATACGGACCTTGCTCCCATGGCCCGGGAAGCTGTGGAACAGCTGACGGAAGAATTCGGGAGCAGGGCCGCCTATGAACGGAACTGCCAGGACCTGCTGTACGGGATCCTGACCGGCGGAAGGCTGAGCGCCGACGATATGCTGCGGGCGTATGCGCTGCTGCGAAGAGCAGGCAGCGTGGCCCGCGGTGCGCAGCGGGGGCCGCTTCCCCCGGTGCCCTCCGCCATGGGCGGCCTAGCCGCTCTCTCCTCCCAGGAAATCACCGCCCTCTGGGCGCAGCACGATCCCGCCGTGTATTTCAGCTGGATCCTGTCGCTGACGGACGAACGCCTTCTCCTCTCCGTCAGCCCTGGGCAGGGCAACTGAAAGCCGTCCATGCCTGGCCTGCGGGAAGCACGGCGGTAATCAGGCGGTTTCTTTCTCATTTCAATCAGGCGGTTTCTTTCTCATTTCACAGCCTTGACGGAAGTCTGCCGGTTTTGATATAATATGGGGTGGGGAAATTTTCCATTTTCTATTTTTGGATTCTATGGAGGGGGTATTTATGAATTTTCAGGGACAGGTTGTTTTGGTTTATTTGGAGGAAGACAATATCGCGCGGGCCTATTTCCGCATTCAGCCGCTGATGACCCAGGAGGGGCTGGTGGGCCCCACCCGGGAGGACTATCCCGATGACGGCTATCTGCGCATCGTGCCCGACAGGAATGAACAGCACACTTTCAAGGAACGGATGAGGGGATTATGCGGCCTTTGCATGATGGATCTGCGCAACCTTCCCCCGGATGCCAACAAAATCCGCACCAATAAGAATTATTCCCCCGCCCGTGGGGAAACCAACCAGTACATCCTCTATTCCGACGCCGTGCGCCCCCTGCAGGAGGACCTGATTTATCAGGTGGTGCCAAGGGAAGGCGTGGCCGCGGCGGCTACCGCGCTGGTCTACATCCGCAGCGGCGCCAACATCCAGGGGCCCTTCCGCAGGGAAGACGGTCAGGCCGTCGGGGATACCGAGCAGCTGCCGCCAGACAGCTGCGAAATCCACGCCGTCACTGTGAACGGCCAGGAACTGCTCTTTTACTGGCCCAGGAAAGAGCAGCCTGAGCTGGCCGAAACACCTGAGGAGAAAGCATCGCGCCAGGAGGAAGGGGACTCCGAGAAAGAAGCTTCCCTGCCGCCGGAAGAAGCGCCTGCCGCCGACCCCTGGCGAAACGCTCACGAGCAGATTCAGGCCCTGAACAAAGCGCCCAGCGCGGACGCCAACCGGCTACATGAAAGCGGCAGCTCCTTTTCCGTGGATTTTATCCCGCCCGAAAGCCCAAAGCCCCTCACCGGCACCCGGCTGTATCAGCCGCCGATGCAGCAGTCTTTTCCCCGCCGGGCCCACAATCCCCTGATGGAAACCGTGGAAAGGGAGCGCTATGCCGCCCGGTACGAAAGCCCCGGCGCCACGCTGCCCCAGAACGCGGAACTGAAGGATACCCACAATCCCGCCAGCGCCCTCAAGCGCGCCCTGGACGCTTTGTGGCAGAGCCCGGAATCCCAGAAGCAGGCGGTGGATATGGTGCTGGCACATCCCGGCATGCGGGTGATGCTTTCGAAGGCTGTCAGCCGGGAAGCGGATGATCTGGCCGTGGCCGCCATGCACAGCCAGCTGCAGGAGATGGAGGCAGAGCGCCTCATGACCCTGATGCAGCTGGATGAAGCGAAGAAAAATCTGGCCGCCGCCCGGGAAGAAGCCCTGGGCCAACTGACCGCGGCGGAGCAGAAAAAACTGGACGAAACGGAAGAAGCCCGGCAGAAAGCGCAAAACGCCCTGGACGAGCTGAACCGGGCCATGCTTCCCATCGAACAGAAGCGGGAAGAGGCAGCGGCCAAAATCAAGGAAATGACGGAGTCCCTGGAGAACGCGGCGCTGACGGTATGCCCGCCCGCGGGAGAAAGCATCGCCAGATCGGAAGAGCACACGTCTGAACTCCAGTCACCGCTCATTATC